>JAISWP010000173.1 GCA_031271065.1 Synergistaceae bacterium | reverse complement strand
TGAATTTTCTGCGCGAGCACGTCATCCAGGAAGCGCGCATACATTACGCCATCACCAACGCCGGAGGATTTTCTCCGAACGTGGTCCAGCCGTACGCGGAGGTGCTGTACCTCATACGCGCCCCCCGCACGCCCCAGGTGGAGGAAATTTACCAGCGGGTCGGCAAGATAGCCCGGGGGGCGGCGCTGATGACGGAGACAGACCTCGAAATACAGTTTGTGAAAGCCTGCGCCAACGTCGTCCCTAACAAGACGCTCTCGAAGGTTTTGTACGAAAACCTCGTCTCCCTGGACATGCCGGTTTACACCAAGGAAGAACTGACATTCGCCGAAGAAATAGCGAAAACCTCCCCGGGGTCGGCGGAGTCCGACATAGACCGCTACCTGAAAGAGCATCCCGCCGACAGGAAGCGATGCCTCGAAAGGCTGGAAGGCAAGCCGATGTGCGACATAGTTCTGCCGTTTTACTTCGACGATCCCGACCGCGTACTGGCAGGGTCCTCCGACGTAGGGGACGTGAGCTGGATCGCTCCTACCGCGCAGGCCGTCACCGCCTGTTACGCACTCGGCACGCCCGAACACTCGTGGCAGCTGGTATCTCAGGGCAGGACCTCCATCGGGCACAAGGGGATGATACTGGCCGCCAAGACGATGGCCGGAGGTGTCGCGGACGCGCTCGAGTCTCCGGAAATAATAAGGAGCGCAAAGGCGGAACTGACAGAACGCCTGGGCGGGGAAACGTACCGCTCCGCGATCCCCGACGACGTAATGCCGAGAGCTATAAGCAAGCTGTAAAGCTCAAGGCGCGGCCGGATACGCCGGCCTGCCGCGGTCGAAACTGCGCGCGGATCAGCGGAAAAGAGCCAAACTCAAACGAAAAGGGGCCGTGTAAAAAGCGGCCCCTTTTTCGTATCGGGACTGCTGATTTATCTGATAAATTCCGTCAAAAGACAGCGGACAGTTCGAGGGCTCGGGCAATTCACCCCGAGTACGCGAGCCACGCATCATAGACCTTCAAAAGCAGCGCGCGCGGCATGTAAAAGCGCTGAATCCACAGTGCGGAACTGACGCAATCGACTGCAAAGACGCTCGCTTTATCTATTCTGTCTATGGCGGGCGACGATCTCGAACCGGTCATCACGCGAAGGGCGATATCGGTCATAAAGGGGTTGTGTCCAACCGCCATGATCTTTTTATTCGAAGCGCCGAACTCCCCCGCCACGCTCATGAGAAATTCCTCCGCGGAAGAATCCTCATCCAGATCGCCGCGCTTCGTCAAGACGCCGTCCTGACCCACCTTCGCCATGACCCGCTCCGCCGTCACCCTGCTCCGCAGCATGGAACTGTGCATTATCACGTCGGGGACCTCTCCTACCATCCTCAGAAAAAACCCCGCCGCGTCGGCCTCGTGTTCTCCCTTTTCCGAAAGAGGCCGTTCGCCGCGGGCGTTCGGCCGCTCGACGGCGCTTGCGTGACGCATAAGAATCAGTCTCATAAATTCCTCACCCCGCCGGAACTTTGAAATATATCCCGTTATACTGGTTATACTATACTCGGGAACGCAAAATGTCCACCGGCGCCCGCGGCGGGATCGCTGGACGGGACGCCGCGCCGGGGTTATGATACTGCGCAGGTATTCGGATAAAAAATTTTACGGAAGCGGATTTTGCGCGAAACGTTCCGTGAGCTGCTGAAGTTCGGCGAAATCCGGGGAGGTGCAAACGGATGAAAACTTTCATGGGTGAAAACTTTCTGCTGCCCAGCGGAGCCTCCGAAAGGCTGTACCACGAATACGCGGAAGACATGCCCATTTTCGACTATCACTCCCATCTGCCCGTCAAGCAGATAGAGGACGACGTCAGGTTCGAAAACCTGACGCAGATCTGGCTCTGCGGCGACCACTATAAGTGGCGGGCGATGAGGACCTGCGGCGTGCCGGAAAAACTGGTATCTGGCATACCGGAGGCCGCGTCCGACTACGAACGTTTCGAAGCGTGGGCTTCGGTCGTGCCCCAGACTATAGGCAACCCGCTCTATCACTGGTCGCACCTGGAACTGAAAAGGTTCTTCGGGATAAAAGACCTGCTGTCGCCCGGGACGGCCCGCAAAATATACGACAAGTGCAAGGATGAGCTGGGCAGGCCGGAATTTTCCGCGCGCTCGATAATAAGACGCAGCGGCGTATCCGTCGTCTGCACTACGGACGACCCGACGGACGATCTGGCAAGCCACTCCCGGATCGCCGAGACCGACTGGGGATGCAGGGTGTACCCGACATGGAGGCCGGACAAAGCGCTGGCCGCGGATAACGCGGAGGCGCTGAATTCGTGGCTCGATAAACTGGCCGCCGCGGCCGGAAAGGATATATCCAAATACTCCGACCTTCTGGAGGCTCTGGAAATCCGTCATAAGTTCTTCGAGGAGCATGGATGCAGGATGTCCGACTATGGCATGGAACGCCCCTGGGCCGCGGCCTGCACGGAATCCGAGGCCTCGGCCGCTTTCGGAAAAATCCGCTCCGGACAGCCGCTTTTTGGCGGCGAACTCGAAAAATACCGTTCGGCGCTGCTGTTCGAGATGCTGAAGATGGACGCCCGGAGCGACTGGACTCAGCAGTTCCACTTCGGCGCCAGGCGGAACTGCAATTCAAAGGCATTCGCCCTTCGCGGGCCGGACACCGGCTACGACTCCATAGGACAGTTTCCCTTGGGGGACGCCCTGGTCAGCCTGCTCGACAGGCTGGAGTCGGAGGATTCACTGGCCCGCACTATAATCTACGTGCTGAACCCGTCGGACAACGACATGGCGGTCTCCGTCATCGGTTCGTTCATGGACGGCAGAACGCCCGGAAAAATCCAGTTCGGAACCGCGTGGTGGCACAACGACCACAAGGACGGGATCATGAGGCAGATGAGCGCCCTTGCCTCTATCGGCCTGATCTCCCGCTTCGTCGGGATGCTCACCGATTCCCGCAGCTTCCTCTCGTACCCCAGGCACGAATATTTCCGCAGGCTGCTCTGCGCGAAGTTCGGGTCGGAAATGGAAGCCGGGGAACTGCCGGGCGACTTCAAACTCATCGGAGGAGTTGTGCGGGATATATGCTTCAGCAACGCCGCGCGCTATTTCGGCATGGAACTGCCGAAGAGGTGAGTACATGGGCCCGGCGTCCGCAAATGACCCGGGGGCGCCATTTCGTCACTCTATGACGATTTCCTCCGGCGACGCCGCGCCGTTTTCGATGCGGAACGAACGCAGCACAGGCTCTTTGCCTGCCAGGGACACGATCAGGTAGCTTGCGGACCGGTCGTACGCGAGCCGGATGTCCTCCTCCGACGGACGCGCCGGGGTCGATGGGTGGGAGTGAAAGTTCCCGATCGGTGAAAGGCCGCGTGACCTGGCGTCCCTGACCGCCTTGAGATGTTCCCCGGGGTCGATCGAAAAATGTTCGCCGCTGGCGTCCGTGTTGACCAGAGCGTAGACCGCCCCGACGCACCTGCGCCGGCCGTCCGCGCTGCCGGCGATTATGCCGCAGGCCTCGTTCGGCAGACACGAATACGCGTGGGCGATGATTTTATCGTACTCCGGCTTTTTAATGCGCAGCTCAGGACCGCCGCTCACAGCGCAATACCTTCGCACACCGGAGCGGCGCCGCCGGCAGGTTTCGTTATCGACGGATTTTTCCCGCACACCTCGCAGCCGTCCCGGGCCTTTATCCTTATCTTGCGAAATTCCATGCTCAATGCGTCGTACGTGAGCATCGAACCGGTCAGAAGCTGTCCCGCGCCGGTCAGAAATTTAACGGCCTCCATCGCCTGGAGGCTTCCTATGACGCCTCCCATCGCTCCGATGACCCCGGCCTGGCGGCAGGTGGGGACGGCGTCCGGCGGAGGAGGCGCCGGGAATACGCAGCGATAGCAGGGCCCCTCCTGCGGCACGCAGGTCATAAGCTGTCCGCGGAACCTGATTATCCCGGCGTGGGAAAAGGGCTTTTTCGCGATGACGCAGGCGTCGTTTATGAGAAACTTTGCGGGGAAGCTGTCGGTTCCGTCTATCACGAAGTCATATCCGGATATCAGGTCCAGGATATTATCCGAATCCGCGAACACGGGCTCGGCCTTCACCGTTATCTCCGGGTTTATCGCCTCCATCTTCTCCCTGGCGGACTCGACCTTGAGGCGTCCGATATCCGGGGTGGAGTGGATCACCTGCCTCTGCAGGTTAGAGAGGTCGACCGCGTCCGCGTCGGCTATGCCTATGACCCCGATTCCCGCGGCGGCCAGATAGAGCGCCGCCGGCGCGCCGAGACCGCCCGCCCCTATTATCAGAACGCGCCCCTCGGACAGGCGTTTCTGCCCCTTGACGCCTATCTCTTTCAGGATTATGTGCCTTGAATATCGTTCGAGCTGTTCGTTCGAGAACGCCATCAGCGCCGCCCGCCGCCCATGAAATAGAGGAACTCCACGACGTCGCCGCCGCGCAGCACGGTCGAGTCCAGCTCGCCGCTTTTTACGAATTCATCGTTGACCGACACCGACACATACATGGGGGTTTCGATGTTTTCGGCTTCTATCAGCCGCGAGACGGACAGTCCTTCCGGATATTCTTTGAGCGTTCCGGATACGACAATGTTCATGAGTTTTTCCCCATTTCTCCTAATCTCCCTGCTTTCTGACTATCAGGTCATAAGTGCCGTCGCCGTTGTCGAGCAGCTTGAGGATTTTGTGCCCCTCGTCCTTTACGCTGCGGGGGACGTTTTGAACCGGCTCTCCGTCGTTCATCCGGACGGAGATCACCTCCCCCTCCTTCAGTTCGTCCATAGCGACCTTAACCTTGACGAACGTCACCGGGCAGACCACATCGGTTATATCGACTGCGGCGTCTATCGTATAATCAGCCATCGTAAGCCTCCGTGACGGCTCTTTCAAAACCGTCCCAGCCGGTCCGGTCCAGGGCGGCCCGGAAACGTTCAGACGGTCTGGCGTGCTCCGAGAAGTAATCGACCGCGGCGTCGGCGACCCGGAAGAGAGTGTCCTCGTCACGGACTATCGGCACGACCCTTTTTCCGAACGCCATCCTGTTTCCGAATATGCCCCCGAAGGAAATCAGATACGCCGGTTCGCCGGTCCACGCCCCCGCCGGGCAGGACTTGACGCATCTGCCGCAGTAACTGCACTTTTCCGGGTCGAGTTTGATCTCATCGCCCGAGAGTTCCAGCGCGCCGTCCCGGCACGCCTTGACGCATACCCCGCAGAGCGTGCAATCCGCCTTATTCCAGCTTATCGAGAGACCTCCCTTGACGCCGATGTCGTTTTCCTCCGCCTTGAGGCAGTTGTTGGCGCATCCCGTGACGCCGAACTTGAATTTGTGGGGCAGCTCCCGCCCGAAATACCGCTCGGAGATCGCGGAAGCGAGCCTGTAAGTCTCGATGCACCCGCTCGGACAGACCGCGCTCCCCTGGCACGCCGTGACGGTCCGCACCCTCGGCCCGCAGACGCCGACCGGCACTCCGCCGGAGGCGAGTTCGGCCTTTACGGATTCCACGTCGCCGAGTTTGATGAACGGGATCTCCACCCCCTGCCTCGACGTCAGATGAACGCACCCTTTCCCGTACTTTCCGGATACGGCGGCAATCGTCAGCAGCTGGTCCGCGGTGAGGTTTCCCCCTATCACCTTGAGGCGGACGGAGAAATTGTCCTTCTGTTTCTGGCGCATGAAGCCTCCCCTTTTCAGCGCCGCGTAGTCCGCAGTCATATACCGCACTCCCCTGTCTTTACACATATGAATACTGGGAATATAGTACGTTTGTTTTATTTTTTGTCAATACCGCCGCGGGAACCCAATGCGGATATTTATTGCGGGTAAAACAATCGTTCCGCCAATTCATCGGATTTTCGCCGATGTATTGCCGTATACGCGTGGAAACGCGTGCGGGGGCGCGGAAGGAACCGGACGCGCAATGCGCGCCCCTACATTGGCCACGTCATACGAACCGCGCGGGGCGTCGCCGCGCGTCCGGTTTCCCCGCGTATCGCGGCGGAATGGAACAACCGGACCCACGGGGGCGGCGGTTCGTCACCCGGACGCCGGGCATTCCGCCGCAATTAAATTATTCCGCGGCCACGTCATACGAAACGCGCGGGACGCGCCGCCGCAATCAAATTATTCCACGGCCACGTCATTACGAAACATG
>JAISWP010000153.1 GCA_031271065.1 Synergistaceae bacterium | reverse complement strand
TTTAGAGTAAAAAACGATCCTGCCCGATTTGCAGGATAAACGCGAGGTCGGGCAGGATCGTTTTATTCAGACCGCTTTTACTTTTTCTTTTTCGGAGAGTGATAATCCGTCGCTTTCACTACCCCCGGCCTGGATGGAAGGTAGGCGAGCGGATCGTATTTTTTGCCGGACAGGCGTACTTCGAAGTGGACGTGATCTGTGGTCGCCCTGCCGGTTCGTCCGACTGTGGCGATATATTCCCCCTGTTTTACCTTCTGGCCCATCTTCACGATTATCGTGTCGCAGTGAGCGTACACCGTGTAAAGCCCCTTGCCGTGGTCCAGTATCACTATCTTTCCGTAACCGCTGAAGTTTTTGCCTCCGTTCGCGGCGACCGATACTATGCCGTCCGCCGCCGCCGCTATGGGGGTGCCCTTCTTCGCGACGATGTCTATAGCGCCGTGCTTCTTTCTGCCCCTGGAGGCGTTGAAGGCGGAGTATATGAAACCGTCCGCGGGCCATATCAGCTGCTGAGAGGTCGGAAGCGCCGGTCTGCCTGCCAGCGCCGCGGCGGGCTGCGCCGCGGGCTTTTTCACCGCCGCCGCGGGCTGCGCCTCCGGCTTATTTGCCGCAGTGCGGTCCGGGATTTTCGCGGCGGCACTCAAGGCTATTTCCAAACCGGTTTTGGGAGGTGAAAGAGGAACGGCCCGTTCGGGGCGCTGCCGGGGAAGCATGGCGGTCACTTCCTGAGCCTGCTTCATGAGGTCGATTATCCCCCTTATGGAGGACATCGTCGCCTCGGCTGTCTCGGCTATGTCGCTGCGCCTCGCCGCGGCGGCATGCCTTTCTGGAAGCCCCGCCGCTATATCGAGCGCGGTCTTTGTCTGATCGGTTTCCGCTGATGATGATCCTGCGAGCAGTACGGAGAAGAAAAGTGCTGTGCTTATTCCTGTTGAGACGACCCTGGTCATAATATGCGACGCGCATCGGGCGCTTGATTTATCGCGGGCAGTCATGAAATACCCCCTTGCTGACAACCGCTCCATGCTTTTTGCGGCCAAGATTGAATAAATTCTAGCACATGCCGCCGGATATCGCAAATCATCGCAGTTACGTATTTATAGATCGTTATATAATTCTAATTTTAAATTGAATTACGCATGGCGCTTTTGATTTAAACTATCTGCGCCGCCAGCTCCATTCGAGCCGGATAAAGCGTCTTTGGCGTGAAATTGGAGCGGATATTTAGAAAAACCGCGGACGGAAGTTATCCGACCCGCGGCTTTCTAGCGGTCCTGTCCGCAGAGCAGTATTTTAAATTCGCCCCTGTAGACCTGACCGGCCGCGCGCTCCAGGCGCTTCATCTCGCTTTCGAGGGCGTAAATCCGGACGGGGGCTATCCATTCGACGCGCGATATGATCTCGCGGGTGAACTCCTCGAAGGCCGCCCACGGACCGGTGAGCACTATCCCGTCGATATTTCCCGACAGGGCGGCGGCCTTCGCTCCGATCTCGCGCGCGGTCTTGTACGCCATCGCGTTGACCATGAATACGGTTTTTTTGTTCCCGGACCTGTATCTTTCCATGACGGAGGGGAGCGAAACGTCGTCGAGATAGGCGGCAAGGCCGCTGTTACGGGATATTATCCCGAGCAGCTCGTCCATGTCGTATCTGCCCGAGTAGCAGAGGTCAATCAGCGCGTCCACCGGCAGGCTCCCGCTGGTCTTAGGCGAGAACGGCCCCTCGCCGTCCTGGGGGCTAGTGCTGTCGAGCAGGCGGCCGTTTTCATACGCTCCGACGCTTATGCTGTTTCCCAGGTGGACCGCCACGACTCTGACCTCGTTTTGTCCCTTTCCCTTCTCGTAGCAGGCGAAATAGGCCACGGCGGTTCTGTGGGACAGGGCGTTGGAAACCGGCTCCCGGGTTATGCCTTTCAGCCCGCTCAGAGCGGCTTCAGGCATTATCTCGCTCACCACGACCGGCTCTATGACAAGCGGCAGGCACTCCCCGTCGTACTGGCTTTCGATGTACCGGCTCACCATGAGAGCGGCGAATACTCCGGACCTGTATTGGTTTTCCTCTATTACATCCTCCGACAGCAGGTCTTCGAGGGAACCGTCGATCATATATATGCCAGGCGGCAGCTGATGGGAGGCAAGCTGAGTTATCACCACGCCCACGTCCTCCAGTTCGAGTTTGGCCGCTGTCACCGCCTCGATTATGGAGTCAAAGCGATACCGGCCCTGCTCGGGGGGAGTGCGCAGGGAGGCAAGTTCCAGCGCCGAGTGGTTTATCGTCTCGCTGAGGAGCTCCGCGCCGTTTTCGAATACAGCTATCTCGGTGGCGGAAGTCCTGGGGATGAGAGCGAATATCTTCACCGCGTTATCTCCGGGAGAACCGCGCGCGGTTCTCCCGCCGCACGCCGTTATCTGCCCTTCTGATAAGCGGCCCAGACTACCGCCGCCGCTATGGAGAACATCTTCGCCTCCGCGGTGTCGGCCCTGCTGGTGAGCACGATCGGGGCCTTGGCGCCCATGACCACGCCGGCCGTCTTGCTGGGAGCGAAGTAGACGATGGATTTGGCCAGCATGTTACCTCCCTCGATATTCGGCGTCACCAGAATATCCGCTTTTCCGGCCACTTCGGAGACTATGCCCTTGTGCCTGGCCGACTCCTCCGACACCGCGTTGTCCAGGGCGAGCGGCCCGTCGACGATACAGCCCTTTATCTGGCCCCTGCGGTTCATCTGTGCCAGCGCCGCGGCGTCCAGCGTGGCGGGCATATCGGGATTGACCACCTCGACGGCCGCCAGCACGGCCACTTTGGGTGTCTCGACGCCGAACGAGCGGGCCAGTTTCGCCGCGTTGTCTATTATCTTTGCCTTTGTCGCAAGGTCCGGATACGGTATGAAAGCCGCGTCGGTGATGAATATTATTCTGTCGAATCCCTCTATCTCGTGGAAATAGATGTGCGATATGACCCCTCCCGACCTGAGTCCCTTTTCCTTGTTGAGAACACCGCGGAGGAAGTTGTCGGTATGGAGCATCCCCTTCATCAGTATCTGGGCCTTGCCTCCCGAGACTATTTCAGCCGCTTTGAGCGCGGCGTCCGCTTCGCCGCCTTTTTCGTCCGCGATCTCGAATTTGCTAAGGTCCACATCCTTGCCGCGGGCCGCTTCGGCTATCTTGCCGGCGTCGCCGACCAGTATGGCGTTTGCCACCCCGGATTTCCTGGCCGCTTCAACCGCCTCCAGGACGTCGGCGTCGGCGGCGCACGCGACGCTGATAGTCATCGGACCTACTGTGCGGGCATATTGCAGCATTTCTGTGAGAGTGCGCAGCTGTTTCATTACGGTCATTCCTCCTTCGAATTTGCGAATGCTGTTTATTTCAGACTGAGAAAGATAGTATCATAAGGCGTGTCATTCAGGAACTGATATTATTCCGATCTCTGGGCAAAGATGCTTCTGTCCGGCCGGAAATTGGAATGAAAGCCGATGGCGCCGCGCTGCGCCGAATAATTCACGGAGGTGATTTGCGTGCTTTACAGGCTGGCCCAGATACTGTTCCGCATATATTTTTTCGTCTATCACAGGATTTCGATAGAAGGTCTCGGCGGACTCCGGAAATTTCTCGCGAGCCGAAAGAACGCTCCCGTGATACTGGCGGCCAATCACGAAAGTTACCTGGACCCTCCTTTAGTCGGTATGCTGTTCCCGGGGCCTCTGCGGTTCGTGGCCTGGGACGGACTTTTCAAATTCCGCCCGTTCGGAGTTCTGATAGGAGCCCTGGGCGCCGTTCCGGTCAGCCAGCAGGACAAAAACAGCGCCGCCAGCCTGCTGAGGGACGTGATAAATTTTATAAAGGACGGTTTCAGCGTGCTGATATTTCCGGAGGGAGAGCGGTCTCCCGACGGGAACATGCTGCCGCTCTCGGGAGGCGTCTCCCTGATATCCCTAAAGACGGGAACACCGATAGTGCCGGTATGGATAGAGGGTACTTTCGAGGCGTACCCGCTGTTCAGGCTGTTCCCCCGCCCGTACCGCGTATCCGTCACTTTCGGAGAAGCCATATTTCCCGAGGACCTGCCAGATGACATGCCTGACAAGGAACGCCGCGAAACGCTCCTCGACGCGCTGGAACGCGCCCTCAAAAAGATGCGCAAAGCCGCCGGCAAGGATTCTTCAGATCAGCTCTAACGTTTGTAGAGCCAGACCGCGCTCGCCTCGGTTATGCCGAACTTTATGCCCATGCCGTTCATCGTGAAGGTGAAGTTTATGCCGGACCGGTCATCGCCCCTGTTTATGTCGGTGATCTCCACGCCCGGCAGGAAGCCGGCCGCGTTCATGCGCTTGTGCAGCTCGTACTGGGCGGTGACACGTGCTATCACCCCGCGGGAACCGTTCGGCATCAGGCACAGAGGGGACGGAAGCTCACGGGCGGAATCGAGCTTATCCTTGAGGTCCTTGAGCCACTCCTCGCCGTTCCGTTCCGCCATAGCCATTGCGTCGGTAAAAGCCGCGAGTCTCATCTCGGTCGTCTCGTCGATCTCGTGCTCCATCACGCAGGCTACGTTCTGCGCCCTCTCCCTGGAGAAGCCGAGTATCCGCACGAAGAAATCCGTGAGAAATTCGTGCCTTCTGTAAATGGCAAGGGCTTTCTCCCTGCCGTCAGGGGTCAGTATGACGTCGCCGTATCTCTCATGTTCGAGGAGGCCGTCGTTTTTGAGTTTCTTCAATGCCGCCGTGATGGTCGCTTTGGTCACTTCCAGGTTTTTCGCCATCTTTGTTACCGTGGCGATCTCGCCGGACATCTCGATTTCAAGTATGGCTTCGAGGTAGTCTTCCACTCTCGCGGTGAGCGTCATTACTATCACGTCCTTCATTCGAATCTTTTCTCGACGTACTCGGATGTGGAACACGCGAGCACTGCCGGATAGAGCGGCTTGAAAGAGATGGTGCCTCCCGGTCTGTGACCTTCTTCCGGGCTTTTCTCCGAGTCCGCGTCCGTCACGTCCACTATGAGGTGGTCGCTCGACGCGGTGATTATGCTGACGCCGTGCTCCACGGGCGTGATCCTGCCGACGTTGACGTCCTGTCTGCCGATGGCCAGGAGCGCCCTCTTTCTCATTCCTCTGTCCATGAACACAGGTTTCTCGCCGAAGGCCTGATAGC
Source organism: Synergistaceae bacterium (assembly GCA_031271065.1). Classification (GTDB taxonomy): domain Bacteria; phylum Synergistota; class Synergistia; order Synergistales; family Synergistaceae; genus JAIRKI01. Next base: position 12,790 of record JAISWP010000153.1, on the reverse strand, counting down.
CTGTATCTCCGTCGGGAACGCTCGGCTTATATCTGCACTCCACTATTTCGGCCGTTATGGTTATCGCTCCGTCGTCCAGATACGGTATCTTCCGCCCGAAAGCCGTGTCGGTCCCGAGGATTACCCCTTCGCATATCCTGAGTTGATTTACGCCGTCCGGAGCGTCTCCGTCCTCGATTATCTTGAGGCAGCAGGTTCCTCCGACGCTGACCGCCGGGAGCTCGGTCTCAAGCGATTCCGCCAGTCTGTCCCTGCACCTGACGAGATTTTCCATGTTCTTTCGGGAGGGAAGGACGCCGGAGGCGCATGCGTAATTCGCCGCCACCCCCTTCAGCCTGACAGCCCGCAGGCTCCGGAGGGCGCGGGATATGTCCTCGGTTTCCTCGGGCCGGAATCCCTCCCGGAGGTCCCCCATATCCATCATAAGCAGCACGTCGTGGCTCATGCCCTCCGAGACGCAGAGCTCGTCCAGCGCCTTTATCGTATCGATCTCCGACTGCAGCGAGACGTCGGCGGTTCGTATCACGCCGGCGAGTTCTGTGCGCATGGCTATCCTCATCAGCTGGCGCGGCAATGGCACGCCGGAGTCTTTGAGCTTTTCCAGATTGGCGAGCCTGCTGTCGGCAGCTCCTTTGAAACCGGCGTCCCTGTATATGAAAGCGAGCCTCGGGTCGCCGGATAGTCCCTTGGTGACGCCCCAGACGTCGATGTTCGATTTCCGGCACAGCTCCGCCACCCGCAGGGCGTTTTGCAGAATTTTGGCTTCGTTTACGATCATGACCGGATATTTCATGAGTCCTCCTGACCCGGCAGACCGCGCGCCCGTTTCCGGACGCTTCAAATGGCCGGTCAAAACTTATTCCACGCCGCGAGAAGCATCGCGAGGACGAATACTATTATCGAAACGCTCAGCCACAGTACCCGCCAGTCGTAATCCGCCCTGTTTCTCTTGCCTATTTTATAGATTATCATTGATATGAGCAAGCCGATGACAAGCGCGGCCGGAAGGCTCGCCGTGAAGATAGCCGAAAAGCCCTCGCCCGCGTGCTGGAATATCACTTGGGTACACCCACCGACAATATCGCGGCGTCGAGTGCCCTGAGCCCCTCCGTGACATCCTCGGGTTTGTTGTAGGAACGGCGCACCAGTTCGTTGGCCGTGACCCACCATACTTTCCTCACGTACTCCCCGTCGGGCGACAGGACGCCTGGGGCCGAGTGGAGCCCGCCGCCGGCGAGCAGCCTGAAAGCGATGCTTCCAACCGCGTTCAGCACTATTTCGTCATGCCTGATGCCCTTGCCGCGCACAAGGTTCTGTATTTTCGGGAGGTCTTTGAGGTAAGCGTACACGGGCTGCCACAATTTCTCCATCGGTCTTCGCTCTCCCAGCGTCTGCGCCAGTATAGTCATAAAATCTCCCAGCGACGTCATGCACTTGTCGGAGTCGGTAAGCGCGGCGTACATCTCGTCCATCGAACCGCCTGGTATGACCTGAGGCATTAAGAGCAGACGCCACACCGCGGCATACGACAGTCCCGCCCACGCGGCGTAAAACAAAATGCTTCCGGCCATCGCCCAGGACGCCGCCCCGAATCTTCCCGTCATCAGCAGAAACGGTATCCTGAAGAATACGTAGTATGTCGCGTAGTGGACCCCGGTCATTATGATCCTCGCGGACCCCTCCGGGGGGCCTCCGGCTATCGCGCGCGCCGTCATACCCGGCGTCAGGAAAATGAGCTCGAGGCAGAAATCTATGAGAAACAGAAACACGATCTCCGCGAACGATATTTTCGTGCTGCTGACCGCGAGCTCGCTCAGTACCTCGGCTATTGTCCAGCAGAGCGCCGCCTCGAGCGAAAAAAACAGGATACGCCTTACATTGCTTCTATCAAGCAGTTTCACGGCAGAACTCTTTCACGTAAAAAAACAAACCCATCTGCGAGCCCCCATACAAGGTATGAGAAACTTTTCGTGATATTATACTACAGATTTTGTCAGAGGTTTCCCTAATCTTGGCGTATTTGCAGGAGGCGGCGTGTTTTGAACGAGTTTTCAGGCATACTGAGCAATGCTGCGAGAGAGCGTCTGGGCAGGACTGAGATAGGGGAGATGATCTCCCTTTCCGCGAAGCACGGCGCCATCTCTTTCGGAGCGGGGGAGCCCTCCCCGGAGATGTTCCCCGTGGAAGAGATGTCGGAGGCCATCAGAGAGGCTCTCCGGGAACCGGATGTGTGGGGCTACTACCACGACGACTACGGAGATCCGTCCCTGCGGGAGTGGATCGCGGACCGTATGTTCCGGGACGGACTCTCCCCCTCCTGGGTGAGCGCGCGCAGCATACTCATCACGAACGGAGGGGGAGAGGCGGTCAATCTGGCCTCGGGGGCGCTCATAGATCCCGGGGCGGTGGTCCTCGTGGAGAGCCCGACTTATACCGAGAGCCTTCTCACTTTCAGGGCCCGCGGCGCCGTCTGTGTTTCCGTGCCCTCCGACGACGAAGGCATAGTGCCGGAGGAACTGGAGAGGATAGTCTCGTATACGCCGGCCAGATTTCTTTACACTATCCCGAATTTCCAGAACCCCAGCGGACGGACGACCTCCGCAGAGCGCAGGGTCAGGATACTGGACGTCGCGAGGAGGGCGGGCATAGCGATAGTGGAGGACGATCCCTATCACTATCTCAGTTATGACGGACCCGCGCCGGAGTCCTATCTCAGACTCGCCGGGGACGACGCCAGGGTGATTCACTGCAGCAGCTTTTCGAAGATAGTCGCTCCGGGGCTCAGGGTGGGGTGGATGACGGCGCCCCCCGAACTGGAGGATATATTCAGATCCCTCCGGGTGAGCGCGGGTCTGGGACGGCCGCTCGCTATCCAGCGCGGGCTGCGCCGTTATCTCGACCGCGTCGATTTTCCCGGGAGAATAGAGCGGCTCAGGAGCGAGTACCGCGGGCGGAGGGATATGATGACGGAGCTGTGCCGGAGATATCTGACGCCGGTGGGCGTCAGGACCAACCGGCCCGGGGGGGGATTTTTCATCTGGGCCGAAACGCCCGGTGCGCGGGAGGGTTTTTCGAGCCGCGATTTCGCCCGCCGCGCCGTGGAGCGTGGGATATGCGTCGTCCCGGGGACCGCCTTTTATCCGTCGGGCGGCGGGGAGCGGGCGTTTCGCCTGTCCTTTGCGAAATCCAGCGGAGAAGCGATGGAGGAAGGAATGAGGCGGCTGTCGCGGGCCTTCGCGGACGAAGTCTGAGCGCCGTGCGCCTGCGGCGCTGTCCCGAATGTGTTAAAATATCGGCGCTGAGAAACAGATCTCTCGACGAATGACGGTGTGGAGGTATTGATATGGCGGTTCCCATGCAGATAAGCCTTGAAGAGGTCATAACGATGCTGCTTTCCAGGGTCGAAGGCCTCGCTGTGAGCGACGAGAACAACAAGACGAGGTTCAACGTGGTGATGCGGGTGCTTTATAAGAAGGGCGTCATCACCGACGAGGACGTAACGGAATCGGTGCGGGAGGAACACCGCATGCTGAAGGAGCTGGGCATGATGCAGGAACTGCCGGGCGAGGACGTGGTCAATGCGGTGGCGGGCAGTATCCTCCAGTGGATACGCGGAGACGTGGACGTCATAAAACGCGCCATGGAGGAGTACGACAAAAAGCTCAAGGAATACGCGAGGGAGGAACAGAGCCGCTCGAAGATCGCGGTAGCTTCCTCCGATGTTCTTCATCAATTGGACAGACTCTCCCCGCCTCCAGGCTCCAGCAGAGGCGGCGGTAAACTGATCATCTGAAGATAACGGGACGCAGTCCCGGGCGCTTTGTGAGGCGGAGGGTCCCGCGCTTCTGGCTGAAAATGGCGCGCAGCGGCAAGCGCGCCGCGGTACTTGATGTATGCCTTCTGGCACTGTCTGTCTATCTCGGTTTCGCGCTGCGTCTCACTTTCCTCATAGGACCGGAGTTCAGGGACGACCTGCTGTTCGCCGCGGCTGTCTTTCCGCTCTGCGTCGTCCTCTTTGTGTGGTTTTCTGGCGGGTATAAAATATACTGGCCGCAGGCCAGCGTGGAGGAGTACGCGCGGCTTTGCGGGGCTTACGTGACCGGAGCGGCCGTTTTCCTGGGGATATACCTTTCCGCGGCGTATCTGGTTCCCAGGTCGTCGCTTGCCGTGATGTTCTTTTCGGGACTGATCTTCACAGGTGCGATGAGGGCTTCGTGGCGTCTTGCGGAGTTTTACGTCTCCTCCGGGACAGGCGCCGGGGAACTGAAAACAACGATAATCATAGGCGCGGGCGAAGCCGGCGCGTACTTGGCGCGGGACCTCACCAGGAACGGCTCGTCATTTGCTCCCATCGGATTTATAGACTCGGACGCCGAGAAACAGGGCAAGGTCATAGCCGGCCTTCCCGTGCTCGGCGGCGACGACGATCTGGAAGATATCTGCTCCCGGACCGGGGTCAGGGTAGCTCTGATAGCGATACCTTCCGCCGGCGGAGATCGGGTCAGGAAGTATCTCGACGCCCTTGGGTCCGTCAACATCGAAGTGAGGGTGCTGCCCAGCCTGAGGGCTCTCGCGGGCGGCGGGATAGAACTGGGGAGCCTGCGCTCCGTCGAACTCGAGGACCTCTTGAGGCGCGACCCGATACACCTGGACGAGGCGGGCATATCGACGGTCATAACCGGCAGGAGGGTGCTCGTCACCGGGGCGGGAGGATCGATAGGCAGCGAGATATGCGTTCAGGTGCTCAAGCACTCTCCCGCCGAACTTCTGGCGCTGGGACACGGGGAACAGTCGATCTACGCGCTCGGCCGCAGACTGAGCGAAGCGGGCCTGCCTCCGGCTGTCCCGATAATAGCCGACGCAGCGGACCGGTCCGCTATGGAACGGGTATTCGACGCGCACAGGCCCGAGATCGTCTTTCACGCGGCGGCCCACAAGCACGTGCCCCTCATGGAGGACAACCCCTGGGAAGCCTTGCGCGTCAACTCTTTCGGAACCTGGGTCATATCGGATACAGCCGGCCGGTACGGAGCGAAGAAGTTCGTGCTGATATCCACGGACAAGGCCGTTCGCCCGTCGAGCGTGATGGGCGCGACCAAGTTCATCGCCGAAGGGATGATGCAAAAGGCCCGGGACGAGCACCCGGACACCGCCTATATCGCGGTCAGGTTCGGAAACGTGCTCGGCAGCAGAGGCAGCGTCGTCCCTCTTTTCGAGAGCCAGATAATGCGCGGCGGCCCGGTTACGGTCACTCATCCTGAGATGCGCAGGTACTTCATGCTGATCCCGGAGGCCGTCAGCCTGGTTCTGGAGTCGGCGTCAATGGGGCTGGGGGGAGAACTCTACGTGCTGGACATGGGGGAGCCGGTCAATATAGCCCAGATGGCGGAGACACTGATACGGCTCCACGGGAGAGAACCCCACTCCGAGGTCAGAATAGAATTCACCGGGACGCGCAGGGGCGAAAAGCTGTTCGAGGAACTTTTCTACGACCCGGCTCACACAAGCCGCACCGGACACGAGAAGATATTCCTCTCCAAACTGGATTACGGTGAAGTTTTGGACCCCGAGGACATAAAATCACTGCTCGATTCCGTTTCCTCCGACGAGGAGATAAGGAACTTCATTTTTTCCATGGTTCCTGGGGCTATCCCAAGCGAAAATCAATAATAAAAAAACAAAAAACTGTTATAATTTTTATCGTAATTTTTGTCGTTATGTTCTATAACATCAAGCGATATAATTGACTGACATCGGTTATTACGGTAACGAGAGGGAGGCGATCTTTATGCTGAAAGCGGCGACAGCGGTCACTTATGAGCTGGACAGCATCGAAAAAGGGATTTCGGAGCTGTCGGACAAGATATTGAAGGAACTGGATATGAAGCGCAGCGGGATAGCCATCATGCTGTGCGATTCCGACGCGGAGCACGAAAAGCTCGCGAGCGGGCTTCACCGCAGACTGGGAGTTCCGGTCGTCGGTTTTTCGTCGACAGCGATGTTCTGCCGGAGCGAGGGGCTCTGCGACTCGGTGGGAATACTCACCGCCGTGTCGTCGGACGATGTGGATTTCTCCGTGGCGGTGAGCGAACCGCTCACTCCCGGGAACGTCACCGAGCAGATCGAACTCACATACAAACGCGCTCTGGACTCCCTGCCCGGGGAGCCGAAGCTGGTGATGGCCTTCCCTCCCTATATACTAGGCATAATGCTTGACGTGTATCCCCGCGAATTGGGCCGCGTCTCCGGCGGATTGCCGGTATTCGGCGGCCTGCCCGCCCACGACGAGACACACGGCAGGACCATCATATACTGCGGGGATACGGCGTACGGGGACAGGATGGCGGTCGTTCTGGTGTCCGGAGCGGTAAAACCCGTTATGACAGTCAAAAACTCTCTGGGCGCGCTGGCCAATCTCAAGCGTACCGTGACCAGCTCCAAGAATAACGTGGTGTACAAGGTGGGGGACGACACGTTCGTGCGCTTCCTGGAGCAGTTCGGGCTCGACGTCGAAAAACTCGCGAATCCCGAGGAAAGGACCACGTCTTTCACCACGTATCCCCTGCTGGTCGAGGGTACCGGGACTGAGGAGACGGACGGGATACCGGTGGTACGCACCATCCACGGGGTGGACCTGGAGACGGGGTCTGGAACGGCCATAGGCGAGATACCGGAGGGCGCCACTCTCTCCGTGGGTGTCCTCCATCCTGATGACATAAAGAATTCGACCCTCAGCAGCGCGGAGGACATCGTAAAGCAGATGAAAGAAAACGAGCGCGACGGCTACAGATATTCGATGGTATTCGGCGTATCCTGCGTGGCGAGATACTACGTAATGGCAAGCAGAAACACTCTCGAAGCGGACGTCTTGAAAAGCGGGCTGCCGGAAGATCTCGCGCTCTTTGGATATTACAGCTTCGGAGAGATATGCCCCACATCCGCGCCGGCTTCCGGCCCGGCGCGCAACGCCGCCCACAACGAATCTCTGGTGCTGCTTGCGCTGTAGACAGCGATCCGCAGTCGTTTTATCCGAGTGCGGGAGGAAGCAATGAGCGAAGAGGAAACGAAACGTTATACGAATGAAGAGATAAGCGAAATAGTCTCCGAGTACAACAAAAACCGGAGAAAGCTGAACAAGCTGGAGCGGAGTTACGCCCAGCTGCTGTCCATGTATGAACACATGGACCATCTCCGGAGTTTCAACGAGAAGGAACTGATGCTGCAGTCCCTTTACAACCGTCTGCTCCTGGAGACGTCGCCCATACTCATATTCGTGCTGGACCGGGATATGAAGTATGTCATCGGCACCAATAAGCTGATGGAAAAACTCTCGTACTCGGATCAGAGGGAAATGACAAAACTCTCCTTCGAGGAGCTCTTTACGGGGTTTGCCCCTGCCGAATGGGTCGGGCGGATGATCGCTCATTTCAAAAAATCCATGGAGGAGATGCGCGGCGTCACCTTCAACGACAGGGTCGTCACCAACGGCGGCGAGACCATGCAGTTCGAGGTCATCATCACTCCGGCCGTGGACGGGGGGGAATGTCTCGGCCTTTCCGTGGTGCTGCACGACGTCAGGGAACTCGCGGACGCGATAGAGATGGCGGAGGCCGCCGACAAGGCGAAGAGCACGTTCCTCGCCAATATGAGCCACGAGATACGGACTCCCATGAACGCCATAAAGGGCATGAGCGACCTTTTGCTGCTCACCAGACTGGATGACGTTCAGCGCGGTTATGCCCAGAGCATAACCAACGCGGCCCACTCCCTGCTCGCTATCATAAACGATCTGCTCGACTTCTCGAAGATAGAGGCCGACAAGCTGGAACTGGTGGAGGTCTCCGCGGAGCTGGGCTCACTTCTGACCGACATCGCCGGCCTGATAAACCTCAAGGCCTCCGAGAAAAACATAGATTTCATATCGCACATCGACCCCCTAACGCCATCGGCGGTGATATGCGACGATATAAGGCTGAAGCAGGTGCTCCTGAACCTGCTCAATAACGCCGTCAAATTCACGAGCGAGGGCTGTGTCAGCCTGTCGGTCGAGTGCGAGCCCACCAGGGGAGACATGGTCCGTCTGACGTTCGAGGTGTCTGACACAGGCATAGGGATAAGGGAGGGCGATATCGCCCTGATATTCCAGCCCTTCGCCCAGACCGACAAGTACATAAACCGCAGCCTCGAGGGCACCGGGCTGGGCCTCCCCATAGGCAGCCGGCTCGTCAGGAAAATGGGCGGCGAGCTGAAAGTCAGGAGCACGTACGGCAGAGGCAGCGCGTTTTACTTTTCCATAGAGCTCAAGGCGGCCTCCAGCATGTCGCTGGCCTACGTCCTGCTCCCCGCGTCCAAGAAGGTGCTGCTTCTTATGGATTCCCTGCACTGCGGGGAATTCAGCCGGACGCTGAAGGACCTTGGAGTCTCTGCGGACTGCTGCGGCAGCGAGGCGGATTTCGCAAAGCTCATTCCCTCCGGCGGATACACCCACCTGATCTACAGGTACGGTTTCGGGCATGGGATAGTCGACGCGCACATGGACCTGATACCCTCGTCATGCCAGATAGTCGCGGTGAAAAACATACGCACGGCGGCAAAGCAGAGCACGGGGGCCAACATAAACGTGCTTTTCGAGCCCGTGCTGGTGACCGCGCTCTCTCAGGTGATGAACAACATGAAAGCCGCTCCGTCGAAAGGGCCGGACAAGGACGGCATAGGCGCTTTCAAATGCGTCGACACGGAGATACTGATAGTCGACGACAACGATATAAACCTGATGGTGGAGAGCGAGCTTTTGAAGCAGTACGACATCGAGCCCGACACCGCGGAGGGGGCTTTGAGCGCTTACGGGCTGGTGAAGAGGAAAAAGTACGATATCATATTCATGGATCACATGATGCCGGAGATAAACGGGATAGAGGCGACTAAGACCCTGCGCGCCATGCCGGGCTGGACCGAGACGGTCCCCATAATAGCCCTCACCGCGAACGCCATAACGGGCATGAAGGAGGCCTATCTCGCCTGCGGGATGAACGACTACATAAGCAAGCCCATAGAGATCCATGAACTGAACAGGACCCTGATGAAATGGCTGCCGAGCGGAAAAATCGCCGCGCCCGAAACCGAAAAAGAGCGCGTCCCCGCCGGCGGCACGATGACCGAGCGCCTCTCGGAATCGCTCGGCACGAAGCAGGCCCTCGCCAATATAGGGGGTTCGGAGGAAGCGTATATAGGCGTGGTCAGGGCATTCATGACGAGTATGCCGGAAAAGCTGTCCCGCATGGCCTCCTGCCTGGAAAACGGGGATTGGAGCGGTTTCAGGGCCGATATACATTCATGCAGGATTTCCCTGGCGAATATCGGCGCCTTCGATATTTCGGACGAAGCCAAGGCTCTGGAGAGGGCGGTCGCCTCGCAGAACCACGTATTCGTCAAAAACAGCTTCGGCGGCTTCTGCAAAGAGGTGGACGGCATACTGGCCTTCATCGGCGGCATAGTATTCGAGCGGGCGGCGGGCTCTGACAAAAACAGGATAAAGGGGAGCGTGGAGGTACTGCGCAACCTGCTCGAGGATGTCCGGGTGCTGATAGACAACCTGGAGCACAGCAGCGCGATCGAACTGATGGACAGGATAACGCTTGAGAGCTACGGGCACGAACTGGACAGGCGTCTCATCCAGGTCAGGGCGGCGATATACTCATTCAGCTACGACCGGGCTTCCGACATGATAAAGTCGATACTCGACACCGAGGCGTAAATAGATGAAAACCGACAGACAGTCTCAAATTCACAGCATACTGGTGGTGGACGAGGACGCGACGAATCTGCGCATGCTTCAGGAGATACTGAAGCCCCTCTATAAAGTGTACGCCGCGCCGTCCGGCAAGCGGGCCGTGAGTTTTCTGGAAAACAGGGTCCCGGATATGGTGCTGCTGGACGCGGAGATGCCGGTGATCAAAGGTTTTGACCTGATAAAACACATCAAAGACGACGAACGCACCGCCGCCGTACCTGTGCTGCTTTTGACCGCCAGGGATGACATGGACAACGACGAACAGGCTCTCAGCCGGGGCGCGGCGGATTACATAACGAAGCCTGTCACCACCGGCGCCGTGCGGGCGCGCGTCGGACTCCACATGCGCCTGACGGACCAGCGGAAGAAGCTCGAAAATATGATCCTCGAGACCGGACGTCTCGCCTCTGACCGGAACTCGGTATTGGGCGTGCTGTCCTGCGTCACGGCGTACCGCGACCGCGGAATGAGCGGACACCCGGAGCGCACCGCGTCACGCACCAGGATCATAGCGGAGAAACTGGCTGAAAAGGCCGATCCCGACTACTCCATGAGCCCAAAGCAATGGGAAAATATTATAAAGTCCGCCAGGCTTCACGACATAGGACATGCCGTGGTGCCGGACAGCATACTGTTCAAACCGGGGAAACTGACTTTTGACGAGCTGGAGAAGGTAAAAGAGCACACCACAGCGGGAGCCCGGATGATAGACGACGCCATGACGGCCTCGGACAGCGACTCTTCGTTTCTGCAGGCGGCCCGTGAGGTGGCGCTCTTTCATCACGAGCGGTGGGACGGTCTGGGTTATCCCCGAGGTCTTTCCGGAGCGGAAATCCCGCTCTCAGCCCGAGTGGTGGCGGTCGCCGACGTGTACGATTCGATGACGTCCGACCGCCTGTACAAGAGAGCCGTGTCTCACGAGGAAGCCGTCGAAACGATACGGGGCGAGACCGGACATTTCGACCCCAGACTGATAGAACTGCTGCGGGACGTTTTCCCGCTCTTTCAAAATACGGAGCGGTCCTGACTCAAGTTACCGGCGGCGGCGCGCAGCAGCATCCTCTCCGCCGCTTCCGGTCTCGCGTAGAAATTCACGTGCATGTAACTGGCGAGCAGTCTGCCGTCCTCCAGGACGAAGCCGTCCGTCCAGTTTTCTTTCGGCCTCGAAGCCTTCCTGACGGAAAACGCGTTCGGCTCCGCCCCTTCCACGGCGGAGTAATGGAACTCGTGGGCGCGGATCGTCCCGCCGCGCTCCATTATCAGGCTGTCCCGCATGGCCGTGGCTTCCACATAGCCGAAATGCCTCAGATGTCCCGTCATTTTCACGCAGGAGGGGATCACGCCGCACATTTTTCTGACGGCCCCTTTGTACTCCATGCTTTCCGCCAGGTATAACATGCCGCCGCACTCCGCGTAGACGCAGCCCCGCCGCGAAAAATCCGCCACGGATTTCATGAAACGCCCGTTGGAGGAGAGTTCTCCGGCAAACTCCTCCGGATACCCTCCGGGCAGGATAAGCAGGTCGATGCCCGCCGGCAGGGAGCCGTCCGACACGGGCGACGCGGTCACGACTTCAGCGCCCAGGCGCCGCAATAGCTCCCAATTTTCCCTGTAGTGAAAGCAGAACGCGTCGTCGTCGGCGACGGCGGCTCTGACCGGCGAGCCGTCCGCTTTCGTCACGGCCCGGGGCAGATCCGGTTCGACCAGGACGCCGGAGGGCTCTTGAGCTATGGACAGCAGGGCCTCCGCGTCCAGATTGTCCCTCAGCGCGTCCGTGAAACGGTCCTGGGCCGCTTTCGCGTCCTTCGCCTCCAGGGCGGGAACCAGTCCCAGGTGACGGGACCTGAAGCCCTCGTCTTTTATGCTGGGCAGCCACCCGATCAGCGGGACCCCGGCATATCTCATGACCGCTTCCCTTATCAGCTCCGCGTGGTCCGCGCCGGATACCCGGTTCGCTATAACGCCGGACAGACGGGGCGCCAGCGGTTCGAGGGAGGCGAACCCCTTCACCGTGGCCGCGACGCTGGTGGCGGCCGCCCTGGCGTCCACCGTCAGGATGACCGGCAACCCCAGAGTTCTCGCAAGCCAGGCGGTGGAGTAGAGCCCCTCCGGTCCCAGTCCGTCGTAGAGGCCCATGACCCCTTCCACCACGGCGATATCCGCTCTCGTACCGGAGGCCCGGCATGAGTCCCTGTAAAAAAACGGCGTCAGATCGGGGCATGGAAAACCGTCGAGATTGCGGCACGTCCTTCCGGCCGCCAGGGTGAGGTACGTGGGGTCTATGAAATCGGGGCCGGTTTTGAACGGCTGGACCGTGAGCCCCCGTTCGCGCATCAGACGGCAGAGGGCGCTCGCCACCGCCGTCTTGCCCGTCCCGCTCGACGCCGCTCCCACCACAAAGCCTCTCGTTTCCGAAAATATACTCATCCCGCCGCCGTCCCCCGTAATAAGCCGTGGCAGTAACCCGCACGACTGGTGTCATATAGTATTGTGCCGCGCCGGCGTCCGCTGCGGAACTGCCGAACCCCGGGGGCTGCCTGTCGCGTCAGATTTTAAGTTCGCCGCTCAAACGCTTTTCGTATTACAGAATAAAGCGTCACGCGGTCTGTCCCTTATCCATCGACCCGGAAAGACGCGCTCGAAGCCAATCCGTCCTCCGTCAGAACGTTCCTGTCCCAGTACCCCCTCAGCTCGTACTCTCCGGGTATCTCCGGGGCTTCAAGCGTGACCGTGGCTTCGCTCCGGTCTATGCGCTCGGAGGATATGTACTCGCCATGCCCGCTGTCCAGGGCCGAGAGCGCCACGACCGCGCCTCCCCCGATATTGAACGCCACCCCTGAGACGCGCGCCGTGACCTGAGCCCCCGGGGCGTAGCTCGGTTTATCCAGACGGATGAAAAATGGGTACGCTTCTTTCCCCAGGACGCTGAATTTCTCCGATGCCGCGACAGTGGACTCGGCGTGGACTTCGCCGTTGCTGTACGCCCTCACCTCATAATCG
>JAISWP010000105.1 GCA_031271065.1 Synergistaceae bacterium | reverse complement strand
CAAAACTTCAGCACCTCCGTCCCGCCGCGATCAGAGCGCGGCGGGATAATCGTATCACTTCTAATTCTAAACCAACTTGCCTCCCGCAAGTCGATTCAGAAGAGCGTCAATGTTATGCGCCCTGACGAGACATCCATGTCTCACATTCCGATTCTGAATCAAATTACGGTTCATTTGATTTGGAACCGGAATTTTACTGAGGGAAATCATACCTCAGCTTCGGATGGCGCGCCGCTGTGACTTCGTCGGGCCTGCCGACGGAAGCGGCGCGCGGAGCGCCGTGAAGGGACTCCGGGTCCGACCAGGCAAGTTCGTATATTTCGCGAAACGCCTCCGCGGCTTCGTCCAATGTTTCCCGCGACTCGGTCTCTGTGGGCTCTATCATCAGGGCCTCTTTGACTATCAGCGGGAAATACATCGTCGGAGGATGCACGCCTCTGTCGAGCAGGGCTTTGGCGGCGTCAAGAGCCGATATCCCTGTCTCGCGCTTCAGATTCTCCAGCGAAAGGACGAATTCGTGCATGCAGGTTCCGGGATAAGCGACGTCGTACATACCGCTGAGGCGCTTCATCATATAATTTGCGTTGAGGACGGCGTTTTGCGCCGCGTCTTTCAGCCCGTCCGATCCCAGCGTCAATATATAAGTCAGAGCCCGGACGACCACCAGAAAGTTGCCGTAAAACGCCGACACCTGTCCGACGCTGTGTTCTGGCGCGTCAAAAGCGTAACGGCCGCCGGAGCGCACCACCCGCGGAGATGGGAGATATCCCTCCAGCAGTTTCCTGCACCCTACCGCTCCCGCCCCTGGCCCGCCGCCTCCATGAGGGGTGGAGAAAGTCTTGTGGAGGTTCAGGTGGATCACGTCGAATCCCATGTCCCCCGGGCGAGCCACCCCCATTATGGCGTTGAGATTAGCGCCGTCGTAATAGCATAACCCTCCGGCCTCGTGGATTATCTTTGTTATCTCCAGTATATTTCTGTCGAACAGACCCAATGTATTGGGGTTCGTGAGCATCAGGCCTGCGGTATCCGGCCCAGCGGCGGACCGGAGCGCCTCAAGGGAGACCCCGCCGTCTTTGTCCGAGGGCACATTCACCACCCGGCAGCCTGTCATGGCCGCCGTGGCGGGGTTAGTCCCATGAGCCGAGTCCGGGACTATTATCTTATTCCTGGACGAGTCGCCGCGCGAGTCGTGATAAGCCTTGATGAGCAGAACTCCCGTAAACTCTCCGTGAGCTCCGGCTGCGGGCTGAAAGGTCATAGCGTCCATGCCCGTGACCTCGCAGAGCAGCGATTCCGCCCTCGCGATCAATTCGAGGCAGCCCTGCGCCGTATCCTCGCCCTGGAGAGGATGCACTCCGGTGAAGCCCGGCAGCGCGGCCATCTCGTCGTTTATTTTGGGATTGTACTTCATGGTGCAGGAGCCCAGCGGATAAAAACCGTCGCTGAGGCCGTACGTGCGGCGCGCCAGCTGAGCGTAATGCCTCGATATGTCGGGGGGAGACATCTCAGGCAGTCTTGGAGGCGCCGTCCGCTTCAAAGAGGCGGGAATATCGCGCTCTGGCACATCTGGCTTCGGGACGACAGGAAACGCCCTCCCGGGCCGGCTCTTTTCAAAGCTGAGTTTCATCGCCTGCCTCCTTCAATATATCCGCCAGTCTGTCTATCTCGTCTTTGGTGTTCATCTCCGTCACGCACCACAGTATGCCGTCCCCGACAGGCATACCGCCGAGTATGCCGCGAGAGGCGAGGCGATCGGTCAGTTCGCCCGGGGGTATAGGACATCTCGTCACAAATTCGTGGAAGAATTCGCCGCCGTAAGCCAGTTCATAGCCCTGAACGGCGGAAATTTTATCCGCCGCGTAATGTGCCTTTGAAAAACATTGGCCAGCCACGTTTCTGAGGCCGGCAGGCCCCATCACGGTCAGGTAGACCGATGCCGCAAGCGCGCACAGAGCCTGGTTGGTACAGACATTGGACGAGGCTCTTTCCCGCCTTATATGCTGCTCCCTCGCCTGCAGAGTCAGAACGAACGCCCTCCTGCCGTCCGCGTCCGCCGTCTCTCCCGCAATCCTGCCGGGGAGTTTGCGGGCCATGCCGGCGGCCGCGGTCATGAAGCCGAGATACGGGCCCCCGAAAGAAAGAGGCATCCCCAGCGGCTGGGCCTCTCCGACCGCCGCGTCCGCACCGCACTCGGCAGCGGACTTCAGCGCCGCCGCGGCGATGGGATTCACGCCCATGACGAATTTCGCTCCGGCGGAATGAGCGATTTTCCCGATCGATTCGGCATCCTCTATGAGGCCGAAATAGTTGGGAACCTCAACATAGACGCAGGCCGCTGAATCGTCCGCCATCTCAGCCAGTCTGCCGATATCGGTCACTCCGTTTTGAACCGGCGCGACCTTCATTTTCGAGCCTGACGCGTAACAGTAAGTGCCGACTGTGGATATAACGCGCGGATTCGAGGTCCCGGCGATCACCACTGTGTTCCTTTTATGATCGCGGCACATTGCGGCCGCTTCCGCCGCGGCCGAAGCCCCGTCGTAGATGGACGCGTTCGAGACGTCGAGCCCGGTGAGCTCGCACATCATCGTCTGGAATTCAAATATGGCCTGCAGCGTCCCTTGGCTTGCTTCCGCCTGATACGGCGTGTAACTCGTCACGAATTCCTCGCGGCTGGTTATCTGCTTTACGAGGGAGGGTATGTAGTGATTGTAGGCTCCAGCTCCGCGGAATATCGAGGTGAATACCCTGTTTTTCGACGCGAGGCGCTCCATCTCACGCCGCGCCTCCAATTCGGAGCGTCCGTCCGGTATGTCCAGTTTATCGATCAGTATCTCCCGAGGCACCGACGAATAGAAATCGGAGAAATCCCGGACGCCGGCCTCGCTCAGCATCATGCGCTGTTCTTCCTCGGTCGAAGGGACGTAATAAGCCAACGCCTACCCCTCCTTTTCACAGAACACGCCGTAGTCGTCAGCGCTCATCAGTTCCTCCCTGTCCGTGATCTTACAGAGCGCGAAGAGCCACGTTCCGTATGGATCCGCGTTTATCGACTCGGGGGAATCCGCCGCGGCCTCGTTGATCTCCCTGACTTCCCCGGAAAGGGGGCTGATTATATCGGAAACGGCCTTTACAGACTCCACTTCGGCTATGCGATCGCCCTTTACAGCCGCGCCGCCTGGTTCCGGGAGGCTGACGAACACTATGTCGCCGAGTTCGTGCTGCGCGTAGTCGGTTATGCCTATGTACGCCGTTCCCTCACCGGTTTCACGCACCCACTCGTGGGTTTTCGAATACATCAGGTCATGCGGAACGTTCATCATTTTAACCCCTCTCTCGTCTTTGTCATTTTTTCCTGGAGTAGAACGGCAGTTTTACAACCTCCGCGGAAATTTTCCTTCCCCT
>JAISWP010000212.1 GCA_031271065.1 Synergistaceae bacterium | reverse complement strand
GGGAGGATATAGCCGCGGCCATAAAATCCGCCGGCCTGGGGGATATAAAAGCCGGCAGGATGAAGCAGATACTGGAGGAAATAGCGCGGGATTTCGGGTCGTATTCACTGGCCGCTATGAAGGACTGGGATCCGGCCCGCGTGCGTGATTATCTGTCCGGCCTTCATGGCATAGGCCCCAAAACCGTCGCCTGCGTCATGGCGTTCGACCTGGGGATGCCCGCTTTTCCCGTGGACACCCACGTCGCCCGGATATCCCGCAGGCTGGGGTGGGCCGGGGAGAAGTCCTCTCCGGAGAAAATACAGCTGTTTCTCGAAAATGAGGTCCCGCCGGAACAGTGCGGAGGCGGACATCTGAACATGATAGAGCACGGCAGGAAAATCTGTCACGCGAGAGTTCCCGAGTGCGGAGAATGCGTTCTGAACGACGTCTGCCGGAATGTGCAAACTGGAGGATAGCGCATGGACCATATAGTAGGAATAGCGAGATGTTCGTCCTACGACAGGGAGGAAACGGCTTCGGCCCTGGCCCTTGCGGCAGATCGGGCGGGCGGACTGCCGCAGGTGACGTCGGGCGAAGTTCTCATAAAGGCGAACCTTCTTTCTCCCTCCGAGCCGGAACTGGCCGTAACCACTCATCCGGAAATCCTGCGCGCGGTAATAGGTGAGCTCCGCCGTCAGGACGGCGATATCAAAGTCCATATCGCGGACAACCCGGGATATATTTTCACCGGCGAGGACGCGCTGTTCTCCAGGACCGGAGTCGGCGAACTGGGAAAGATCGGCGGAGTCACTGTCGGGATATTGGCGGACAAAGGGGTCAGAGCTGTGAAAAGCCAGGGTTTCCGCGTGCTGGACACGGCGATGATATCCGGGAGATATCTGGACTCGCCTTACTGTGTGAACGCCTCGAAACTGAAAACGCATGTGGAGACGGAAATCACGGGCTGCATAAAAAATATTTTCGGCACGTCTGACACCAGCACCAGGAAAAAATGTCACAACTCCACGTCCCAGAAGAGGCTGGCGGAAGCGATAGTCGACCTCTTCCAGATCAGACCGCCGGAATTTAACGTGCTGGACGCGGTGGTCGGCATGGAGGGCGACGGCCCTTCCCACGGCGCGCCGAGGCATTTGGGATTCATAATCGCGGGGCGTAACGCGCTTGCCGTGGACTGGGCCGCCGCCGTCATCATGGGATACAGGGATCCGCTCGAAGTTCCCCTGTTCGCCGCAGCGGCGGCAAGGGGAATCGGACCCGCTCGGAGGGATGAGATCGTCCTGAACGGCGCGGATTGGGACGAACTGCCCGCCGCGGGATTCAAAAAATCCTCCGGACTGGTCCGTCTTTTTCCGACGTTTCTGCGCGGTCTGGCTCACAGGCTGGTGGCGATATCGCCCAGGCTGGTGCGCGGCGAATGTGTCAGGTGCGGCATCTGTAAAAAGGTATGCCCCGCGGACGCCATTTCTGACGAAGTGTCAGACGGAAAACGCTACCCCCATATAGATACCCGCAGATGCGTTTCGTGTCTCTGCTGTCATGAGATGTGCCCCACAGGAGCCATGAGGGCCCACAAGAACCTGCTGGCCCGTCTTGCGGCGAGTTCCCGTTCCTGACTTCTCTCAGACAATTATGTCTTCCTTATGATAAAATATTTTCCGCCGGTCAGATGTTACGGCCGGCGTTTCGGAGGCGGGATAAAGCGTAATGTTAAAAAATCTGTTTAAAATTTTGGGGTTCGACCCAAACGAGAAGCTGGTCTCCAGATACAGGGACATCGCTTCCGATATAGGATCGCTGGAAGGTGAAGTCAAGCTCATGTCCGGCAGAGAGCTGGAGGATTCCGCAGGATTTTTCAGAGAAAGACTCGCGGGAGGCGAGGCGCTCGACGATATACTGCCGGAGGTATTCGCACGCGTCAGGGAGGTTTCGGTGAGAAAGCTCGGGCTTCGGCACTTCGACGAGCAGATGATCGGAGGGCTCGCGCTGCACGAACGCAAAATAGCCGAGATGAAGACCGGCGAGGGTAAAACTCTGGTCGCCACTCTGGCCGTCGTCCTGAACGCGATAGAGGGGCGCGGCGCCCACGTGGTGACGGTCAACGATTACCTTGCCAGGCGCGACGCGGAGTGGATGGGTCCTGTCTACAACGGTATGGGGCTCACGGTCGGCGTCATATCGCCCTTCATGGAGCACTCAGAGAGGGCTGCCGCGTACCGGGCTGATATCACCTACGGCACGAACAGCGAATTCGGGTTCGACTACCTGCGCGATAACATGGCTCACTCCGCGGAAGAAAAAGTCCAGCGCGGACATAATTTCTGCATAGTGGACGAAGTTGACTCCATCCTGATCGACGAGGCCCGCACCCCTCTCATAATCTCGGGGCCTTCCGAGGACAACGTAGAGTCCTATAAGAGGGCCGATTCCGCGGCCCGTTCGCTCCGGAAGGGCGCCGACTATGAAATAGACGAGAAAGAGCGCAACGTAGCCCTCACGGAGGAGGGGATCGCCCACTGCGAACGTCTCCTCAATCTGCCGGAGCTCTTTACCGACTACGCCAACACCGAGCTGGCCCACAAGATAACTCAGAGTTTGAAGGCCCACAATCTCTTTCAGCGCGATATCCATTACGTCGTAAAAGACGGGGAGATAGTCATAGTCGACGAATTCACCGGCCGCCTGATGATAGGCCGCCGCTACTCGGAGGGGCTCCACCAGGCCATAGAGGCGAAGGAGCGGGTCCGGGTCGGCAGGGAAAATCAGACCCTGGCCACCGTTACACTGCAGAATTATTTCAGGATGTATAACAAACTGTCCGGGATGACCGGAACGGCTCTGACAGAGGCGGAGGAGTTCAAGGAAATATACGGGCTCGAAGTGGTGACCATACCGACACACCTCCCCATGATCAGGGCCGACCACTCCGACGTGATTTTCAGGACTAAACTCGAAAAGTTTTCCGCCGTCGCCGACGAGGTGGACGAGAGCTATAAGAGGGGACAGCCCGTGCTTGTGGGGACTCCGTCCATAGAGGATTCGGAGAAGATGAGCCGTCTTCTGAAGGCCCGCAGGATACCTCACAGCGTGCTGAACGCCAAGGCTCATGACAGGGAAGCCGTCATAGTGGCTCAGGCCGGACGAATAGGCGCCGTCACCGTAGCCACCAACATGGCCGGACGCGGCACCGACATTGTGCTCGGCGGCAACGCGGAGTTCATGGCCCGTGAGGAATCCTCAAGACGTGATATACCCCAGAACTCCGCCGAATATGAGGAGTTATACGCGAGTTTCAGATCACAGTGCTCCAAAGAGCGCGGCAAGGTCGTAGAGCTGGGAGGGCTTCGCATCGTGGGAGTCGAACGTCACGAGTCCCGCAGGATCGACAACCAGCTCAGAGGGCGCTCCGGAAGACAGGGCGATCCGGGGGAAAGCAGATTCTACGTGGCTTTGGAGGATGATCTGCTGCGGCTTTTCGGCGGCGAGAGAGTCCAGAATATCATGACTAAACTCGGCATGGAGGAAGGGGAGTCGATCGAGAATTCCCTTCTCACCAAAACTATAGAGGGCGCTCAGAAAAAGGTCGAGGCGATGCACTTCGACATAAGAAAGCAGCTTTTGTCCTACGACGACGTCATGAATCAGCAGCGCGAAGCGGTGTACCGCGAGCGCGACGCGATTTTGACCGACTCTGACATAATAGGGCGTACATGGGGCATAATCGAGGATACGCTGTCCTCCATCCTGGAAAAGGTTTTCACTGATTCGGAGGGACCCGACGTCAAGGGCGTCGGTACGCGGCTGAAATCCACTTTCTGGCCCGGATTCGAGGCGCCGCTGGCGGCGGTCGAGCTCCAGACGGACCTTCCGGACGCCGAGGCCAAGATGCGCTCGGAGCTGAGGTCCCGCTTTGACGCCAAACTGGCGGAGCTGGGCGCGGAGAATGCCTCCAGGATATTTCGTTTCGTCCTGCTGCAGGTGCTTGACGCAAGCTGGAGGGAGCACCTTCTGAGCATGGACGAGCTGCGGCGGGGTATAGGGCTGCGGGCGATAGGGCAGAAAGACCCTCTGCTCGAGTACAAATTTGAATCCTATAATCTCTTTCAGGAGACCTTGCAGGGAGTCAGGGAGAAAGTCACCGAGTATGCCATGAGAGTTGCGGTCGTAAACCCCGAGAGTTCATCGTCCGCAAGGCGCGCGATGAGGGAGGGCCGCGATATGATGCTGCCCGGTGCCCATAACCCTGGGGCCGAACAGATGTCCTCGTCCGGGGATGAAAAACCGAGGCCTGTGCATCACGGAAAGAAGGTAGGGCGCAACGATCCCTGTCCCTGCGGAAGCGGGAAAAAATATAAGCACTGCTGCGGAAGAAGCGTGTCCGTTACGGCGGAGGGCGCGAAAAATTAAAGAACCGCTGCCGTAAGTTATTCGAGTCAGCGGTCTTTGCATACACCCGGGGGGTAATTATGAGGCGGTTTTCAGCTTTCTTACCGATAGTTTTTGTATTTTTGGCAGCAGTCTCATCCATGTCGTCCGCGTCCGACTGGGACATTCCGGGCGAAATTTCGCGGATGGGCCGCGAGGCTCCGTCTCTTGCCGCTTTCCCGGGGACGTCCGGGGTCGTGTGGATGAATTCGGACAGGTACTCCCTGACCCAGGACGGGGGTAAATATCATTCGCACATTTCCATGATACTTCTAGGCGAGGCGGACGGCGTGAAGCCCCGCCGTTTCCCGTACCCCGACGGTGAGAGGGCTGTTCTCGAAGTCACGGAAGCGAGCCTGTACGACCTCGAAGGACAGAAACTCGACGAACTTCCGGTCTCGGAGTACGACGCGGGAGGCATCAAAGGCGCCGAGGTCGCGTTCCCGGACGACGCCGGCGGTCTCGTCGCCGTCGTAACCTGGTATGAAAATGTTCCCGGCCGGTATTATCTCGACGATGTGCTCACGTTCGCCGGCGAGCTTCCGATATGGGAGCAGACCGTCACTGTCGAGGTCCCGGACGGCATGAGAGTTTACTGGGACGGCGTCGGAATAGGGGATCCGGAGCGGGTGAAAAACGGGCGGACAGAGCGCATGACCTGGACGATCCTGAACGAACCGGCGCACGTCGGAACGGGTATGGCCGGTTCCGGCAGGCCGATGCTTTCATTCAGCCTTGAACACGGGTATCTCGCCGCCCTTAAAAAACTGAAAGACCTCGAGAATGTCCCTTACGCCCCACGCATCCCTCAGTCTGTGTCGATGCAGAAGGGCAGTGTATTCAAGACCGCCGGCGCCATTTACAGATTCATGGCGGCAAGGTCCATACCCCAGGAGGACGGGACATCGAAAGTGCGGACGATCGATATGATACCGCCGGACGGTCCGTGGACCGCCTGGGAACAGGTCCTGATCGCCGCGAAATGGATGTCGGCGCTGGGGTTCAGGACTCAGGTGTACTGGGAGCAATCCATGCCCTCGGGCACAGATGGGCCGGCGTCCCCCAAAGTATGGAGCGGACCGGTGCTCAAGGCCGCGGACGACGCGAAAAAAGAGGTGTATTACAGGGCGGGATATTCCGGGAGTCCGGAAAAACTGCCTCCATCCCTTTACGGACAGCCTCTCTACAGGGCGGGCAATTCCGGGATAGAAAGGATCACGCTTCCCAGGGGGTCCGCGTCCGACCACACTTTCAGCCAGAATTGGAAGGTGTCTCTCGGCGAGGACGGAACCGTCTCCGGCGTCCTGGATATGACGCTCACCGGGGCCTGGATGGATATTTTTGCCGTGAATACCGACGATCTCTCGTTTGCCGATACAGCTCAGGAGATACTGAGCGGCATGATTTTCAAAGTGCCGGGGATAATCCTGAATACTCAGTCAGTCAAACCCCTCGGATCAGGATGCAGGGTCACGATGTCGGTGAACGCGGCTCCGGGCATCGTATCCGCAAACAGCATCCTTTTCAGGCTCATGGGCGGAATTCCAAGAGCTTTCGAGACGATACCCGCACCCGGGACCAAATATGCTTTTCGTTTCCCGTTCGTTTTCGAGATAAACTCCATGATAACCACGCCGCGGGGTTACAAGGCGCTCGACCTCCCCGGCAGAAGCGTGTCCGGAGATTCCAAAGCGATGCTGGAGCAATCCGTGGTGCACTGGACTAAAAGAGCCCGGACGGAGGCGTCGTGCAGATGGACCGTCAGAGCTTCCGATATAGACGAGTATACGTCGGCCAGGATATCTGACCAGCTCGCTCTCGTGGCGGGCTGGCCGGATACATCCGTGCCGCTCAGAAAGTAATTTTTCCTAAGGGGTTTTCGAAGGACATGGATAACAGCAAAGACGTCATATCGAGGATAGTCATGGAGGCGGTCTTGAAAACGGCCTCTAAGCATAATGCAGCGCTGCCGGACGGTTTTTCCGTGCTGCTCGAACGCCCTAAAAGGGAGGGACAGGGCGACTGGGCCGCCAATGCGGCTATGAAGCTGTCGGGTCTTTTCGGGATGAAACCGATGGAGCTGGCTGCCGAAATCATTGGTTTTATGGAAAATGACGGAGCCATAGGCGGCGTCCAGGCGGCCCCTCCGGGTTTCATCAACTTCACCCTGACGGAGGGCTGGATACAGGAGACTCTCAAAACGGTCATAGAGCTGGGCTATGCTTACGGCTCGAGCGATCTGGGGAAGGGCCGCAGGGTTCAGGTCGAATTTGTCAGCGCGAACCCGACCGGGCCTCTGCACCTCGGACACGGACGCAACGGAGCGGTGGGAGACGTCATGGCCTCCATCCTGGAGTTTTCCGGATGGAAGGTCGAACGCGAATACTACATCAACGACGCGGGAAACCAAATGACGAACCTAGGCAAGTCGACCCAGTCGAGATACTTCGCGCTCCTGGGAAGAGGGGACGCGGCCCCGTTCCCGGAAGACGGGTATCCGGGAGACTATATAGACGTCATCGCGCAGGGGATAGCCGACGAGCTGGGAGATTCTCTCCTCTCAAAACCCCTGGAGGAAACGCTCGGGTTTTTTACAGCGAGGACCAGCGGACGGGTGCTCGAGATGATAAAACGGGACCTCGACGATTTCGGGGTTAAGTTCGACGTTTGGTTCTCCGAAAAATCGCTTTACAGCGACGACCTTACGGAGAGGACTATTGCCATTCTGAAAAAAAGGGGTTACGCGTATGACCTGGACGGAGCGGTGTGGTTCAAATCCTCCGCGTTCGGGGACGACAAGGACCGGGTCATGATAAGAAGCAATGGCGACCCCACTTATTTTACCTCTGATACCGCCTACCTTCTGGACAAATACGAACGCGGATTCGACTCGCTGATATATGTGTGGGGGGCCGACCATCACGGTTACGTACCAAGGATCCGCTCCGTCAACGAGGCATTGGGGAAGGAGGACGAGAGCCTCAGATTCCTGCTCATTCAGTTCGTCAGCCTGCTCCGCGGCGGCGAGCCCGTCGCAATGTCGAAACGGGCCGGTACCTTCGTGACGCTGAGGGAGGTAATGGACGAGGTGGGACGCGACGCGGCGCGATTTTCCTTCGTCAATCGAAAATGCGACACCCATCTGGAATTTGACCTGGAAGTCGCGAAGGAGACTTCGTCGGACAACCCGGTTTATTACGTGCAGTACGCCCACGCGAGGATATGCAGCATCATAAGGGAAGCGGCCGCGCGGGGGTTTTCGGTACCTTCGTGTTCGTCGGTCGATATGAATCTGCTCCGCGAACCATGCGAGATAAAACTCGTCAGGGAGATATCGCGTTTCCCGGAGGAAACAGCCAAGGCCGCATCCAGCCTGGAACCTCACAGGATCGCTTTTTACGCGGCGTCCCTTGCCGAGGCGTTCCATTCGTTCTATAACACTCTGAAAGTCCTGGGCGAAAGCCCCGAGGTGACAAATGCGAGGCTTCTGCTCTCGGAGGCCGCGAGAGTAACCATAGCGAACGCTCTCCGGCTGGTGGGAGTGTCCGCCCCGGAGAAGATGTAAGGAAAATATAAAATGCCGAAGCTGAGATGGGTCATAATATACGCCGTGACCACGTTCATAATGGCGGTTACTGTGGCCACGTTTTTCAGGGAGGTCGGCAGGATAGAACGCCTGTCCGACGAGTTGGAGCTTCGCATGGGGGAGCTTGTCGAACTCACCAGAAAAAATCAGGAGCTTCAGGAGAAAATCAGCTATTACACGACGCCGGCTGGAATGGCCTTTCTCGCGAGGGAGGAGTTCAACCTGGTCCGGCCTGGGGAGAAGATATACAGGATAGAGATTGTTTCCGAGGATATGTTGCGCAAAGAGGAATAGAAGTATATAATTGACAACCGTTATCCCTGCCTCTTTTTTAAGAAGAGGCCGACGGGCCCGCCATAGGGCCCGCAGTCCACAGGGAGGAGGTGAAAAACGTGCGGCTTTACGAATTGACGGTAATTCTCACGGAAGGGCTTGAGGATCACAGGGCTTCGGCGGAGGAAATAGCGGAGGTCGTGCGCGGATTGGGAGCGGAGGTAGAAAAGATCGACCTCTGGGGCAAGAGACACCTTGCCTACCCGATCAAGAAACAGCAGGAAGGTTTCTACGCGCTCATCACATTCAAGCTCGTTCCGGACGCCATCCGCGAACTCGACCGGGTGCTCGGTCTGCGTTCTTCGGTGCTGCGCCACTTGGTCGTCGCAATCGATGAGGAGTAGGTAAGGGTCATGTCGAGAGGTTACAACAGAGTCGTTTTGCTGGGGAACCT
>JAISWP010000151.1 GCA_031271065.1 Synergistaceae bacterium | reverse complement strand
ACGGCGTTGGAGGCGAAACCGGCGATCCCCGCCAAAAAACCCATCATCAAGAATACCAGTATGGTGAGCCCGAATATCTGCCACCTGTATCCTTTAGTCAGTTCGGAGCTCCTTCTGAGGCTGGCCATGACGCCGGTCCTCTCCACGACGCAGCACGGCACCGCCACATGCCATATATTCATCACGATCACGCCCGGCACCAAGAACAGGATCAGTCCTAAGGAAAACACGACCGTGTAGATGATGACTGTCCCCAATATCGGGAAAAAACGCGCCAGGCCGCGGGAGAAGGAGCTGCCGAAAGAGGCGCGCCCGCCGGTCATCGACTGAAATACGCCATAGACGAACGCGCCCTGAATCACCAGGCTCAGGATGAACGAAATGATTCCCTGCACGCCGTCCGGCAGATAAACGGATAAGATGAAAGAACATACGCTGGCCAGCGCCGGCAGGCCGAAAAACACTGCCGGGTTTTTGAAAAGAGTGCTCCAGGTCAGGCCCAAAAGCTCTCCGACCTCGAAACTGCTGCCGTAATTGCTGAGATCATCCATAGTTTATCGTTCCTCCCTGCCGGACCTGGCACACGAACAAAATTACGGTCCGAAGAAAGACCGCCCCGTGGGTGAAATCCGCGGGCCAGGAGCGTTTTTTTCTCTGTCAGAAGCCCAATTTCCGCGAGAGGACCTCCGACGCCTCTTTGGGGTCAGCCTGCCCTTTAGTCTCCTTCATCACGAGTCCCTGCAGAAATTTGACCTTGCCGCCCTTCTTGTCCTGTCCGGATCTTATGGCGTCCGCCACGTCGGGGTTCTCCGACAGAATCCTGTCGGCCAGGGCGGAGAGATCGTCTCCGGTGACGCGTCCGGCGGGAGCCCCCACGCGTTTTATGGCCTCGCCGAGGTCCGGTTCCCCGGAAGCGAGCAGGTCCAGGACCTCTTTTGCAGCCGTGCTCGAAATTTCCCTGGCCTCGACCCTCTTCACGAGTTCGGCCAGCAGCTCCGGCCTCACTTTGAAATCCCTTATATCCCTCAGCCCATGCTCGTTGAGGGAACGCAGCACTTCCATACGGACCCAGTTGGCGGCGCGGGACGGAGGCGCGCCGTTTGAGACGACGTCCTCGTAGTACCGGGCCAGTTCTTTCTGTTCCGTGAGGATCGAGGTCTCCTCCTTCGAGAGGCCGAAACAGTCCGCGAAGCGCTCCCGCTTTTCCCAGGGAAGCTCCGGCATGGAGCGCCTGAATTTGTCTATCTGATCATCCGTTATGACTATAGGCGCGAGATCCATCTCAGGGTAATACCTGTAATCCGACGCGGTCTCCTTGTTCCTCATTGAGCGGGTAACCTCTTCCGCGTCGTCCCACAGCCTCGTCTCCTGGATAATCCTTCCGCCGGAGTCAAGCACCTTGTTCTGGCGCGATATCTCGTACATGAGCGCCCGTTCGAGGGATTTCAGCGAGTTCATGTTTTTTATTTCAACACGCGTGCCGTACGAACCGTCCGGATTCGAGAGTGAGATATTGGCGTCCACGCGAAGCGATCCCGACTCCATTTCCCCGTCCGACACGTCGAGGTACCGCGCCAGCTGCCGGAGCCTGACGACGTAATCCCTCGCCTCCGCGGGCGACGACATGTCCGGTTCCGAGACTATCTCAGAAAGCGGAACCCCGCCTCTGTTGTAGTCGACCAGAGAATACGCCGCTCCGGTGAGCCGTCCGTCCGCCGTCGGGTGGACGAGTTTACCGGCGTCTTCCTCCAGATGCAGGTGATGGACCCTGACCCGTTTCGCCCCGCCTTCGCTCTCTATATCCAGATACCCCCCCACCGATATGGTAAGCCCGTACTGGGTTATCTGATAGGCCTTGGCGAGGTCCGGGTAGAAATAATTTTTCCTGTGGAAGTTCGAGTAGTGCTGTATCTCTCCGTGAAGCCCGAGCCCCATACGGGAACCTAGAGCGACGGCGCGGTCGTTCAGGAGAGGCAGCGTGCCGGGAACCGCGAGGCATATCGGACATGTATTGGAGTTCGGTTCTTTTCCTATATAATCTGTCGGGCACGAACAGAAGAGCTTCGTATCCGTGCTGAGCTGAATGTGAACTTCGAGGCCTATCACCACCGGACGTTTCGAAAAATCCGCCATCTACGCCACCTCCCCCAGCGCGCGCGGGTCGCATACGCGGGGACGGCCGATCATCCGTTCGAGCACCGACGCGACTCCCAGCACTTTGGAATCCCCGTATCTCGGCCCCACTATCTGGACGGACAGCGGCAGGCCGTCCCCGTTGAAGCCCATGCTCAAATTGAGTCCCGGCAGACCGCCCAGACTGATCGGAACCGTAAAGACGTCCCCCAGGTACATCCTGTTGGGGTCTGTCTCCTTTGTGCCCAGCAGGTACGGCAGAGAAGGGGTCGTCGGCAGAAGATACGCGTCGTACTTCTCGAATATCCCGTCGAACTCCTCGGTCATCTTTGTACGGACCTTCAGAGCGGGGCCGTAGTAATTCTGATAAAAACCCTCCGTGAGAAGGCAGGTCCCGAGGATTATCCTGCGCCGGACCTCCTCTCCGAAGGAGGCCGTGCGGGTGTTGGCGTACATATCGGCCAGAGTCGGGCCGTCTATGTGAGTCCCGTATCTTATGCCGTCGTAGCAGCCGAGCTTTGAGCTCGCGTCCGCCAGCGCGGTGACATAGTACGTGGCGACTCCGTATTTGACGGCGATGGGGAGGTCTATCGGCTCGACCGCGGCCCCCGCTTCCCTGCACATGTCCCCCGCTTTCGAAAGAGCACCGTAAAGGTCCGGGTCCATCTGGGACGCCTCGAAACCGGCGAACACCCCTATCCTGCACCCCTTCAAATTTTCCGTGGAAAGCGCGCCGCTGAATTTCGGACGGTCGTAGCCGTCGCAGGTCGTGTCGCTGGAATCGGCTCTCGCCAGTATCTCCATAGCGACGGCCAGGTCTTCGACGCTTCGCGCCAGAGGGCTCACCTGATCCAGAGCCGAACAGTAGGCGATTATTCCGTACCTGCTCACCTCTCCGTAAGAGGGTTTGAGCCCCTGGATACCGCAGAAAGCCGCAGGCTGCCTGACCGACCCTCCTGTGTCCGTGCCGAGAGCAACGGGGACGTACCCGGCCGCGACCGCGGCGGCGCTTCCCCCGCTGCTGCCGCCGGGCACTCTTCTCAGGTCGCGGGGATTCTTTGTCGGCCCGATGATGGAGTTTTCCGTGGAGCTCCCCATAGCGAACTCGTCAAGGTTCGCCTTCGCCATCAGAATTGCCCCGGCGTCGTTCATATAGTTTACGGGAGACGCGTTGTACGTCGGCTTCCAGTTTTCCAGTATGCGGCTGCTGCAGGTGGTCCTGATCCCGTGCGTGCAGAAGTTGTCCTTGACTATATACGGAACCCCGGCCAGCGGACCGGCGTCCTCTCCCCGGGCCAGACGGGAATCGATCTCGGAGGCTTTCCTGAGAGCTTCCTCCTCCAGCGTCGTAATCAGCGCGCCGACATGCCCCTCATATTTCGATATGCGCTCGAATCCGGCTTTGACGGCCTCCACCGAGCTGAATTTCTTTTCTTTTATCGCTTTGGCCGTTTCGACGGCGGTAAGTTCATGTATCTGCATGTATTCACTCCTCCGCGTTTATCTTCGGAACGCGGAAAAAATTGCCGTCCATAGCTGGGGCCGAGGCCTTGAATTCATCGCGGTCACACCAGTCGGAAGGCGCGTCGGGACGCCTGGACGGAAGTTTTTTCATCTTCCACGAAAAGTCAGGCGTGCCGGTGCAGTCGAGGTCTCCCACAAGCGCGCAGAAATCCAGAATGTCGTTGATCGAATCCATCATATGATCGATCTGATCCGGAGCGATGCGGAGCTGGGCCGCTTTTGCCATGCGAAGCGTCACTTCTCTGTCGACTGTCATTTTCAAAACGTCATTCCCCCTCGATAAAACTATAAATTCGTCCGGTCCGGCGCAAACGGCTTGATATGTTCCAAAAATTCGTCCGCGGTCCATATTGTAATACCTAAATTGATCGCTTTGTTATATTTGCTCCCCGGATTGTCCCCCGCCACCACTATATCGGTCTTACCGCTCACGCTGCCGGCGACCTTCGCCCCCAGGTCCCGGGCTATCTCCTCGGCCTCCTGCCTAGTCATGGACGGCAGCTCTCCGGTGAATACCATCTTCTTCCCAGTCAGCGGGGAGGACGCGCATCTTTCATCTCCGGCGCTATCGGCGCCCATGTTCACTCCGGCGGCGCGGAGGCGGTTTATCGTGTCCATGTTATGTTCGTCCGCGAAATGCGCCGTTATCGAAGCGGCGACTATGGGGCCTATGCCGTCCAGGTTCGCGAGTTCGTCTTCCTCCGCGTGAATCAGGGCGTCCATGCTTCGAAAATACGACGCGATATCCCTCGCCGTCTTTTTTCCGGCATTGCGGATGCCGAGGGCGTTCAGCACCGCGTGGAACGGGCGTTCTTTCGACCCGGAAACGGCGGACGTCACCTTCAGCGCGGATTTTTCGGCCATCCGATCGAGTCCCCGCAGATCCTCGGGCGACAGGCTATAGAGATCGGCCGGGCTTTTTACGAGGCCCGTATCGATAAGCTGACGGGCCAGCTTATCGCCGACGCCGTTTATGTCCATGCAGTCACGGGACACAAAATGGAGTATCCCCTCGTGAAGCTGGGCTGGGCATGACTTGTTGGGGCATCTGACCGCCGCCTCGGAGGGAAGGCGGACAGCCTCCGTGCCGCACTCAGGGCAGATCATCGGTATCTTGAAGGGTTTCGAGGCGTCGGGCCGGGATTGGAGGTCCACCCGGAGGACCTCGGGAATTATCTCGCCGGCTTTATGCACCCAGACCGTGTCCCCTATCCTGACGTCCTTTCTGTCGATCTCGTCCTGATTGTGGAGGCTCGCCCGCTGCACCGTGGTCCCGGACAGCTGGACCGGCTCCATTACGGCGGTGGGCGTGAGAGCGCCCGTCCTCCCGACGGATATTTCGATATCGAGTATCCTTGCGCGTTTTTCCTCGGGAGGGTATTTGAAGGCTATGGCCCATCTGGGGGCGTGAGATGTGCTGCCCAGTTTCTCCCGAAGGGCTATATCGTTCAGTTTGACGACGACCCCGTCCGTGTTTATGGAATTGGTGAATCGTTTTGTGTCCCATTCGCCGAGATATTCCGCTATTTCCTCGCGGCTTCGGCAGAGCCTGTCATGTCCCTGAGTCGGCAGGCCTTCATCCTCCAGCCATCTCAGGACGCCGTGCTGTGTGGCAATGCCCAGCGACACCGCGTCATTGACGTGATAGAGGTATACCCTGAGCTTTCGGGAAGCGGTCACACTGTGGTCGAGCTGGCGGAGGCTGCCTGCCGCCGCGTTGCGCGGATTCGCGAAAACAGGCAGGCCGGACTCCTCCCGCATCCTGTTGAGTTCGGCGAAATCCTCCCTCGCCATACATACCTCCCCGCGAACTTCCACCCTGCCGGAGCGGTTTCGCTTGAGGCAAAGAGGCAGGGACCGTATGGTCCTGATATTTTGCGTGACATCCTCTCCGGTCTGCCCGTCCCCCCTTGTGGCGCCCAGTTCGAATACCCCGTCGCTGTAGACCAGGGACACGGCCAGACCGTCCATCTTCGGCTCGCAGACCCAGCACTCGTCGGAATTTTCTCCGAGGAACCTGCGCGCCCGGTCGAAAAACGCGTCGAGCTCGCCTGGATCCAGGGCGTTATCCAGGCTCTGCATCGGAGAGGCGTGGGTCACTTTCGTAAACTCTCCGCGAGGAGCCCCCCTCACTCTCATATTGGGAGAGTCAGGGGTGAGAAGCTCCGGGAAAGACGCCTCCACGGCGGCAAGTTCCCGAAGCAGGGCATCGTACTCGTGATCCTCTATTTCCGGCGAGTCCAGCACGTAATAGAGCTCGTCGTGACGGGCTATTTCTTTTTTTAAGGCCTCCGCGCGCGCGGACGCTTCTTCGGAAGAAAGGGGAGCCGGCACGGGCTACACGGGCCTCATGGTCGGGAAGAGTATGACGTCCCGGATACTCCGCGAATCAGTGAGCAGCATGACGGCGCGATCTATGCCTATCCCCATGCCCCCCGTGGGCGGCATTCCGTATTCGAGGGCGTTGACGAAATCCTCGTCGAACGGGTGAGACTCGTCGTCGCCCTCCTCCCTGCGGCGGGCCTGATCGACGAAACGGGCTCGCTGGTCTATCGGGTCGTTCAGCTCGCTGAACGCGTTCGCTATCTCCCACCCGTTTATAAATAGCTCGAAGCGCTCCGTCACATCCGGGTTCTCCCCGTTCCTCTTGGCGAGAGGAGATATCACCGTAGGGTGCCCGTAGACGAACGTCGGCTGAATGAGCTTCTCCTCGACGAACTGCTCGAAAAAGAGCGGCAGTATCTCGTACCTGGTCGCTGCCCCGGATACCTCCACGTGACGCTCGGCCGCCGCGAGGCGCGCTTTTCCGTCGGATATGTTTATGAAGTCTATCCCTGTCTCATCTCTCACCAGATCGGCCATGGACGCCCTTCGGAAGGGAGGCTCGAGGTTTATCTCCGTGCCCTGGAAATTTACCCTCCGGGACCCCAGCGCGTCGGCGCAGGCCACAAGTATTTTCTCAGCCAGCGTCATCATGTCCCTGTAACTCGCGTAGGCCCAATAGACCTCCATGCAGGTGAACTCCGGATTGTGCCGGGGGTCCATTCCCTCGTTGCGGAAGTTGGGGCCTATCTCGTAGACTCGTCCGAACATCCCCACGATGAGCCGTTTCAGATGAAGCTCCGTCGCTATGCGCAGGTACATGTCCATGTCCAGGGTGTTGTGATGAGTCACAAACGGCCGCGCGTTTGCGCCTCCCGCAATGCTCGACAGTATGGGGGTCTGGACGTCGAGGGCGCCGTTTTCTTCGAGCACCCTGCGGAATGTGTTTATTATGAGCGCCCTCCTGCGGAAAACCTCCCGCACCTCAGGATTGGCTATGAGGTCCACGTAACGCTTGCGGTAACGGACCTCGGTGTCCTTCAGTCCGTGCCATTTTTCCGGCATCGGGCGGAGGGATTTGGAGATCAGCGAAAATTCCTTCACCTTTACGGAGAGCTCTCCCAGGCGGGTGCGGAAGGGAGTCCCCCTGATTCCGAGTATGTCTCCGGCGTCGACCCATTTTTTGAAAAACGCGTAGCGATCCTCCCCCAGCTCTCCCTGCTGAAAATACAGCTGCATGGCGCCGGTCTCGTCCATCATGTCGGCGAACGCGGCCTTGCCATGCCTGCGAATGATCATGACGCGTCCGGCCATAGAGAGAAGCTCGTCAGAGGATTCCTCGGACGCAAGCCGGTCGAATCTCGCCCGCGCCTGAGATACCGAACAGTCACGGTCCCAATGATCATTGGCGTAAGGGTCGTAATTTTCCTCGGAGCGGAGACGCTCCAGTTTGTTCCTTCTCTGGCGGAAAATTTCCGCTTCCGGGGTCTCGCTCCCCCTGCCGTCATCCTTTATGCTCGTACCGTCGCTCAAGACAACTCCCCCCAAGAGGTGCGAAAAGATAAATAAACTCTGTTATTTTACCACGGGTCGGGAGGATGCTATGCGCAGGAGGCATGTCTCCGCAGAATCCCAGTCTCCGAAGGAAGCGAGCTCGCTCCGCAGGGATGAGACACCCGGAAACCCCTTGAACATCCCAGCGGACATGCGGCGGACCATTACAAGAGCGCGGCGCTCTCCCTCACGCCGCAAGGCATCTCTCCCAGCCTCCGCGAGAATCTCGGCCTGAGTCTCCGCCGGCGGATCGAGGAATTTCCGCGGGAACGGAAGTCCGAGATGAGCCAGGGTCTTAGGTATGAGGAAAACGTCCCTCAGTATCCCTCGGGCCGCGAGCACGGCTGTACAGCCGCCTTCAAGATATATCCGGGCGTCCTGGGGCGAGTAAAAATCCCCGCTCCCCGCCACCATACCCGGAAATTTTCCGGCTGCGGCGCAGACCGCGGCTTTGTCCGCGGTCCCCTCGTACCGCTGCGAGGGATATCTGCCGTGAAGCAGTAGAAGGTCCGCTCCGGATTCGGCGAGTACCTCGCAAAAATCCTCCGTGGACAAGGGATGCGACGATGTGTCGGTGATCCTGAGTTTTACCCACAGCGGCAGGCCCAGCGGCTTCAATTTTTTTACAATCCTCCCGGCCTCCGCCGGGTTATAAAGAAGGGCGGCCCCTCCGCATTTTTTCGTGACCTTGGGCATCGGGCACGCCATATTGACCTCCAGCGCGTCAAACTTACGCGCCGCGAGAGCCGTTTCCGCGCCTTTCCGCATCCAGTCCGCGTCAGGTCCGAAAAGCTGTATCACCGCGGGGCACTTTTCCTCGCGGTCTCCTGTCATCCTGAGCGTTTTCGCGTTCCCGCGGGCCAGCCCGATGGAACTTATCATCTCGGTATGCACCAGCCCCGCACCGAGAGCGGCGTGAAAATCGCGGACGACGCCGGTCGTCACCCCGGCAAGGGGCGCCAGCCATATCGGGGAGCGGGCGTCGACCCCGCCCGCCCTCGTGAAACCGTCAGACATTTCTGAATTTGTTTCTCCCGTAGATTATCCTGAGACCGTCCAGCGTGAGCCACTGATCGACTTGCGTTATGGTCCGGGAATTGACGGCCAGTATCTCAGCGTGACCTCCG
>JAISWP010000096.1 GCA_031271065.1 Synergistaceae bacterium | reverse complement strand
GAGAATATCGGCTGAAGCTGCTTGTCACGCGTCTGCCTCTGAAGAAGCCTCAAGACCTCCGTCATGGACAGCCCGCTCTGCAAAAACGCCGACAGCATCGTGCAGAACAGGTGCTGGTCAGTGAGTTTCAACGTCTTGGTCGTTCTGCCAGAGGTTTTTTTCGTCTTTTCAGCCTCGACCGAGACAGGAACGTAACCCTCCAGCGACAGAGCGCGCAACAACTCGTCCTCATTGGAGGAGTCCCTGCGCAAGCTCTTCAGATCACCCTTGGAGTCGGATGCCTTGACTTTAAAGATCGGCAGTGATATCTCACCTACCACCCGCAGCATCTCCTCCGGGGTGGTGCCGCCCGATGCGACTGAGGCGATCCCCAGCTCAAGCAGCGTCCTCATGCCGCTCTCCCTTGAGATCTGCCTCAGCGTGGCGAGAGACGCGCCGGACGAGATGGCGTCGGCTATCTCCGGCGTTATGTCGAACTGCTCGTACAGGCCGAACCTGCCGCGATACCCCGTCCTGCCGCACCGCTCGCACCCCTCCCCGCGAAACGCGGATGCGAGGCCGTATTTCTTCATGGCCGCGGGAGGGTCGACCTGCCTCTTGCAGTTCGGGCATATCCTGCGCACTAGCCTCTGCGCCACGACACCAAGAAGCGAGCCCGCTATGAGATACGGCTCGATCCCCATGTCAATCAGCCGCGACACGGCGCTCACCGAGTCGTTCGTGTGAAGGGTCGAGAGGACCAGATGACCTGTGAGGGACGACTGAACGCCTATGTGGGCAGTGTCGAAGTCCCTCATCTCCCCTATCATTATGATGTCCGGATCCTGGCGGAGTATCGAGCGAAGGGCGCTGGAAAACGTGACCCCGGCCTTCTCATTCACCTGCACCTGGCCTATGCCGGGCACATCGTATTCTATCGGGTCCTCCACGGTGATTATATTGACCTCGGGTTTTCTCAAAGCCTGGAGGATGGCGTAAAGGGTGGTGCTCTTGCCGGAACCGGTAGGGCCGGTCAAGAGCATCATCCCGTGAGGGCTGCGGATGAGCCGTTCGAGACGCTCGCGTTCTTCCCTGCCCATGCCCAGTTCTTCGAGGGAGAGCAACCCGCGGGCCCTGTCGAGCAGTCTCATCACGATACGCTCCCCGTGCTGGGTCGGGAGAGAACTCACTCTTATGTCCACAGCTCTGTCTCCGAGCGTTATGCCGATCCTGCCGTCCTGAGGGACGAACCTCTCGGCTATGTCCATGTGGGCCATGACTTTGATCCTGCTGGTAACGGGGGACTGATGCCCCTTCGTCAGCTCGTAGCGATCCCCCAGGACCCCGTCTATTCTGTACCTGACGAGCAGTTTGTCTTCGAAGGGTTCGAGATGGATATCGGTCGCCCTCTCCTTTATGGCCTCCAGCAGAACGCCGTTCACCAATTTTATGACGGGGGCGTCGACAGTATCGCTCAGCACCTCCTGTCTTGCGAGGGCGGACAAGTCGTCGACGGATTCTATGGCGTTGAGCGTATCCTGCGCCACGCCGCTTTTGAGATCGTAAAGGGCTCTTATGAGCGAGAATATCTCATTCTGGGGATATATTACGGTGCGGGCGGACATGCCTGCGCCCATAGCGAGCAGCTGCGCGTCCGCCGCCGACGCCGCGGAGAACACCGCCACGGTGAGGACGCCGCCGGAGGAGTCGATGGGAACTATTCCTTTTTCTCTCAGAGCATCGATGCTCACTCCAACCGGTATAAGGGAGAATACCGCATCCGCAGAAGGCAGTCTGCCGGGAGCTGGATCACTCATTTATCCTCATCTCGCACCGCCGGTATCTATGTCGCGGCTCGCAATCTCGCGCCTCAGGCGCATGAGATCCTGGGATACCCCCTCGCTGGACTCCGACTTCCTGAATTCATCGTAGTACCTGAGTATGGTCTCAAATTCGCCCTGACTGAGCCCCCCGCTGCCGGTCGTCACGTCGATGGTGGCCTGGGTGGCCTGCTGAGGCGTCTCGATTATGAGCGGGGTCAGGAATACCATGAGATCTATCTTCTCGCGCTGGCGTTCCCTGGAGGTGAAAAGATTGCCGATTATAGGGATGTAGGATATTCCCGGAACGCGATTGCGGAGTGTGCGTTCGACTTCGCGGATCAGCCCCCCCAGTATTATGGTCTCGTTGTTGGCCACCATGACGTTGGTCTTGATCAGACGCTTAGAAGTGACCGGAGTGGTGGATCCCGGAGTGCTCAGCACGTCTTCTATGGTCTGTTCGATGTCCAGCGCCACCAGGTTGCCGCTTCTTATATGAGGGGTGACTTTCAGTATCAGGCCCGTATCTTTGTACTCGTAGCTGTTCTGCATGGCGGACGGGTTGGTTATATCCGACAGCTGCCCTTTGAGCTGCGGTATCACCTGGCCGACCTGCAGCGCGCTGGGCATGTTGTCGGTGCACATGAGACGGGGCATGGAGAGGACGTTGATCGCGTTGTACTGGTTGAGCATCTTTATATACGCGTAAACCAGCCCCATACCCTGCGTATTGGTGGTCGTCACAGCGTTTCCATATCTGTCGGTATAGACGTCCTCGACCTTCGTCATATCCTGAAACCATTGCATGAACTGCGCCGGAAGAGTAGCTGAGCCCAATTGAGCGCTGCCTCCGACAAGGAGATTGTCGCTGGCGTCGCCGCCCCACGCCGACCAGTCTATGCCCGCGCTGTTGAGTTTGGACAGGTTTATCTCGGCGATGAGCCCGCGCAGAAGCACCTGTTTAGGCTGGACGTCCAGTTCGTCGATTATCTCTTTTATCGCCGCGAACTGCTCCTGAGTGGCGGTGAGGATGAGGCTGTTGGTCGGAATATCCGGGACCACGCTGGTCGGCATCGGAGGAGCCCCCTGTCCGGCCTGATCCTGCCCCTGACCTCCGCCCCGCGCCTGGAACTGGAGGCGGGAAGCGACCGCCAGTATCTGGCTCAGCTGTTCCGCCACGGAGGCCGCGTCCGCGTTCTGCAGTTTGTACACGTGGAAATTCGACGACGTGGACGGGACGTCAAGTTCGGCCAGAAGTTTTTCCGCTTCTTTCATGGAATCTTTGGTTCCGACGAGAATGACCTTTCCGCTCCGTTCGTCTCCTATGGCTATGAGGGAGGCCAGATTGGAGGTCGCTTCCTTGGCCAGAGCGT
This sequence comes from Synergistaceae bacterium, assembly GCA_031271065.1. GTDB lineage: Bacteria > Synergistota > Synergistia > Synergistales > Synergistaceae > JAIRKI01. The sequence goes on along the minus strand of JAISWP010000096.1, from coordinate 12,506 downwards.
TGAGGTGCCCTTCCACCAGCTGGGGGGAAGTGTGGTTCAGCGCTATCGTCTTGACGCTGCGTATGCTGTCCGGCACGTCGAGAGCTTTGATTATGCTCATGGCGCGGTTCAATGCCACAGCCCTGCCGCTCAGTAGTAAAGACGATCCCCCGGAGACCGGCGCCATACCGATTCCCGGCACGCCGAGCTGGATGGGCTCTATGACGAACCCCGCCTTGACATATTTCAGCGGCACTATCTGAACTACCAGCTGCTCCCCGGGCGTTACGCTCATCTGTCCTCTGACCACTTCGTTGCTGCTGGACGGGCCGGCATTGCCCGGGACAATTTTGGAGTAGCTTCCCATGTCCTGGAGAGACAGGCCGTTCATCTCCAGCGCGGACAGCATCACAAGACGGGACTCATCTATCGAAACAGACTTGGGGGAGACGACCGACACGGTTCCTCTGATTCCTGGACTCACCACTATATTCTCGCTGAGCAGCTCCGACATGAATCGTATGAATTGAATTATATCCAGATCCTTGAAATTGAACTGCACTCTTCCGGACATCCTCATGGCGCGGGCGGCGGCCACGAGATTCACCTCGTTCTGATCCGGAGGAACGGCGGGAGTCTCGGCCCCCCTCGCGGGAATTCCTGAAATTATCGAAACAAAAAGAAAGACAAAAACACATACCGCGATGGAGCGTCTGCCCATCCGTCTCACCTCGAAGTCATACCCTCTTTAAAAGGTTTCTTTGAAGAAGAAACACACAAGACACTCGTACATTATAAATCATAAACTGCCGTCCGAGGAAACAGCTTCCGCATGTTCCGGGAGAAAAAGGACTATCGTCTTATCGTTTCTTTTCACTTCTATCTCACGCCATTTTTTTGTCCTGTTCTTATACGGCTCCAGTTCCATAGCTACCTCGCCGGAAAAACCCAGCGAGCCGATGTCGATTCCTCCGTCTTTCCACAGAGGGGACGAGGCTTCCCGCACAGTCCACGACACGTCCCCGCTTGCGCCGAACTTTTCGAGAGGATTCACCGACGCCCTGATCTGCAGTATCAGCGCGTCTTTCACAAGTTCGTCCCGCTCCCTGGCCTGGGAGAGTCCCCTTTGCGACAGGGCGGTGAGTTTCAGTGAAGCCGCGGCGACCAAACTGAGGATCAAAACCGCCGCCAGCGTCTCCATCATCGTAAAGCCTCTCATCTACTTCACCGAATAGCCCAGCTTCACCGGTTCGCCGTCCCGATCTATCTGAAAATCGAACCTGGTCCCCGACAGCATGGAGCTTATGACGTTGGAGACGTTCCCGACGTCGTCTATTCCTATGCCGTTGATATTGGTTATCACATCGTTGGGCTGCATTCCGAGTTTCAAAAACAGACTGTCGGGCCTCATGCCCGCGATCATCATGCCGTTGTCAGCCGGAATCAGCCTCATTTTACGAATCTCCGCGAGCGGATTCGTCAAAAGTTCGTTCAAGAGCTCCCTGTTTATCGTGCCGTCTCCTCCATTGGGCTCGGCTAAGACCACACCCACATCCGCATCCGAACCGGCGTTCCTGGGCGGACGCGCTGCCCTTGGAGCGGGCGGCGGCGCGCTTGCGACGAGCGGAGGAGGGTCCGGCCGCTTGTCCGGGGGCGACCAGAATACGAGATAGAGGGAAAACCGCTCTCCATCCTTTGTTAAGACAGCCGAGTCTGAGGTCACCTCATTGAGGAGGTAACCGTCATATTCATGTCCCTTGAGTATGAACGAGACTCCGGATTCGGCCTCGATCCACGCGCCCGCTCCCGGCAGGGTCCCGGAGAGTTTGAAGTCTTTTATATCCGCCGCGGGCTCAAACTGGACCGCCGGGGCCGGAGGGGTCTCGGGTTTCGCGTCCCTCACGCCGAAAGACGCGAAGGATATATTGAACCTGTCCCGGTCATTGGAGGATCCGGCGTAAAAAATTGACGGCTGCCGCTCCGCCGCTATTCCGGCCAGCTCCCGCTGCAGATCGAACGAACGTGACGCGAGAAACGCGCCGGCGGCCGCCGACAGGACAAAGGAAAGCATGACGCCGCATGACGCCGCGAGAACAATTCTTGTGATTCCCACCCTACCTGCTCTGAAATTCAATCTCCCTGATCCTCCATTCGCCCTGTCCCGACGGTTCCACAAAACGGCTCAGCGCCGGGGATGACAGGACAGCGTTTATCAGCGGCGGAACTTTTATTACGGCTGTACTTTCCGAGACAGCCCCCTCACGGATGTCGAAGACTATATCGCCCCTCATGCCGATATCCCCCTCGACAAGGGAGTCGCGTACGGCGACCGCCTCTATTCCGGCCGAAATATCGAACTCTCCGGACGTCATTTTCAGTTCGCCTCCCGGGACGTATTTCACCAAAGCGTCCGAAAATACAGCTCTGCACCGCGCCCTCCCCGACACGAGGCTGGACGCCGGAAATATATCGAGTTTCACCTGCGCCATAGACGCTCTCGCCGCGGGACCTTCGATTTCGAGACCGCTCAGTACATACGAAGGACGAAACAGCCCGGAGCTCTCCATACGCTCGCAGGTTATGAAATAACCGCGCCTGGCCGCTTCCAGCCTGATATGCTCGAACGTGTACAGCCCAGCCTCCTTCCACGGCGCGAATAAAAGCGCCCCCGCAAGAAATGTGAAGGCCAGCAGTAAAAGATAAAAAGCGCCCTTCAAATATTTCATCCGCCAGGCTCCAGCATGAACGTGACGCTGAGGACGCGTTCGCCCGAATCGGGAAGCGCCCTTATCTCAGAGGCTATGATGCTGAGCCCTCTGTTTTCGGCGGAGAAGAGAAAATCGCGCAGCTCGTCCCCGTAAATCCCGTCGAGCTGTATAAGGACGCCTGATGGATTCGACTGAAGCTGCCGTATTTTGTCCCTCAGTTCCAGGGCGTCGACTATCTGGGATACGGCGCCCAGCTGATCGTCGCTTCCCGCTGAGGTGTTCCGTCCTGCTCTGGGAAGCGCCTTGAATTTCATCGCGCTGTCGAGCAATCTGCCGGCTGAAGAGAGGCTGAAATCCGTCCTGGCAGCCGATTCAACCGAGAACGAGAGGAGCGTCAGGGAGAAGAGCCATATCGCTGCCGACGCCGCGCAGATCGCGAGGGGTCTGCGAAACTCCCTCTCCGATAAAAATTCCCTGATGCGAGTCATCTGGCGCCGCCGCCCGTTACATTCATGGAAAAACGCATCCCGCCCCCTGGAATGGACTGGATATTATCCACCCTGATGGAATATCCGAGATTTTCCAAACCGGAACGCAGTTTCTGTATCGGCGCGTTGTCCCTGGCCGTGCCCATTATATCCGCATTCTGCGAGCCGTATTTGAGCGTCTCTATCGTTATGCCGGGATCGTCTCCGAGCTGGCCCCAGACGGACGAGACGTCCCTGAGATAAGATACGATGGAGTCATCCCTGCCGGCTTCGCCGGTATTCCTGAGCTTCGCGGCCGCCGACACCAGAGGCTGCATCGACCGCTCTTTGAAAGCCGTTTCGTAAAGACTCGCGGAGTGTCCCTCCGCCAGAGCTTCGAGGGAGGACTGGCGCATAAATACGGCCGCCGCCGCCAGGAGGAATATAACGCCGGAAAAAAGGGCCGCCCGGGAGACCTTGCTGAGCGACTCGAGTATCCGCTCCCTGCGTTCCTGCATGTTGGCCCCCGTGCCGGACAGGTCGAGACCGGCGTAGTACGGACATGCTTTTATGGTCTTAAGGCCGCACGACTGGAGATCCGAATCCGACACGTCACGGGAATCGACGACGAGGATTTTTTCTGCCTCTCCGCCCATGCTCCTGATATATTCGAGCGCGGTCCGCTCCTCATCATCCGGAGCGGCCGCCTCGGATGACGATGTCCTGTAGAAAGCGGGGGTCCAGTTTTTTATCCACACACTGGTGATACGGTCCTTTTCGCGCCAGATCAGAAGCCCGTCCGGTCCGACTTCGCCGGCAAACGCCAGCGGCGCGGGCCATACCGCGTCTTTGGGCGACACACCGGAAAGCGTATCGTCGGCCCCGGACGTCTCCTCTCTGTTCAGGAGAAATACGCAGCCGGAGGAGGATTTTTTGGATATTTGGGTGAAAAAAGGTATGAATTCCACGTTATTTATGCCATCGCCCAGTAACGGCCTGTACTGGAGCCTGATCGCGTCCTTCACCCTGGAGATGCCCTGGAACGGGAACGAGAATTCGTACGCAAAGAGATTATCGAACGAGCGAAGGAGGACTGCCGCGCCTCCGGTCGATTTCGCGGGAGCGCCGTACCGTCTGAAATTGTATGTATCGATCTTTCCCCTCATACGGCCCTTTACTCCCTCCACCTGACTACAGAGCACGAACCTCCTGCGCGGCGCAGCACCGCCTCGAAACTCCGTTCCCCCGCGCCCCCGGCGACTTTGATCCTGACAGCGAAAAACTCACTTTTATAGTTTATCACGTTTTTGAGCCTGGTTATCACCGTGCTTGAAAACCCGGCGATCTTTGACAGGTCCTCCGCGCTTTTTATGGCGTTTTGGTCCCTAAAGCGGATCAGACCTTCCATGGCGTCCGATCCGATTCCGGGATCCATAATGGCTATGACCCATGCCGGGGCCGTATTTATGTTGATCCCGGCATCTCCGTACACCGTCACAAATCGCTCCAGCGCCGGGGAATCTCCCGAAACATAAAGGAGTTCCCGTTTCATTTCACCCAGCCGCAGCAATTGTCCCAAGTCGGAAACAGGCCTGTTCGGAAAACCTTCGTCCTCTCTGCTTCCCGGACGGGGCGAGCGGTCCGCGTCCAGAAAGTCGAGCGCCAGCGCTCCGCAGTCCTGCCCGAGTATCTCCCATATACGGCTCCACGAGTAGGCATATTCGTTTTTGATCGTGACTCCGTCTGGAAGAAACAGGGCGTTTATGGGTATTTTGTCGTCGAGAGGTTCTATAAAGAGCGTGACGGTGAAGTCTCCGTATTCGAGTTTGAAGGGCACTATTCCCGAGTAGAGGGGTCTGTGAGGCGATATATATTCGGAGGAGTCCTCCGCAATCCAGCCGGAGACTTCGCGAAGCGCCATCAAGGCGGCTCCCCGTGAAACCGCGGCGAACTCGGCGCCGGAGGAGCGCCTCATCTCCTGCCTCGCGAACCATGCGTAGGATAGGGCGGCTCCCAGGAAAAGCGCCGACACGAGAAGAACCGTTACGAGAATGAAACCCTCAGAAGACCGGGAGCGTCTCTTCATAGACATTCTCACCGTAACCGCTGTCTATCGCAGCACGCAGCGCCGGAGGCCCAGCGCCGGAGTATTCGTCCTTCCACTCGGAACCGTCCAGAGCCGAAAATTTGATCGTCCGCGCCCCCCGCAGGACGAGCGTCCCCTCTTTGAAATCGAGTTCCCCGGGCTTCACGGAGGCGGGAGGGATATCCCCTGATACGACAAGCCTGTAAAGCCCGCCTTCAAGGGCGTCGTTTCCGAGCGTCATGCCGGGTATTCCCCATACCACGCTTCCCATCGGACGCATGGCGTACGACGGCGTCATGGTCCATACCACCAGAAAATCGCTGTCTGTTCCAAGTTCGCCGGACGGTACTATCCGAAGACAGACGTTCATATTCAGCCGGAGTATCTCCCTTGCGTCCGAAAATATCCGGTTTATCGCGAATTTCTCGCTGTTTCGCGCGGTATAGGCGTCCCGAGTCAGAGAAATGATCCTGACGGTATAAAGCAGAGGGGCTATGCCCGCGGTCATAATGATCCCGGCAATGGCAAGAGCCGTCATTATTTCCACGAGGGTGAAAGCCGCCCTTCTCATCGCGGTCTTTTACCTCAGATACCCGCTCCTGCCGGGAAGATAAGGGATGATTTTTCTCAAAGTATCCACGTCGTTCAGCTCCCTCGATATATCATAAAGCCTGTAAAGCCTCTCGGAATTGGGCCTGGCGGCAAAAGCCCGGTAAAGTTCGTCCGCCCCCGAGGTATATCTGTCCGGGTCTTTGTTCCTCATCCCGTAAGAAAAATGTATATATGCCTTCATGTCTAAGGCATCGTCCCGGGCCATCGGAAAACTTTCAGCCATACTCAGCAGGGCTTCTTTTTCTTCGATCGACGGGCTCCTCCAGGCCCTCAGGATGAGCTGGTCTCCGATCATGCCGCCTCCCAGAAAAATGAGCCCCAGGAGTGACACCGCGGCGATAAAACCTCCGAAAGTCCTGTACGCCAGATCATTCTCCCGCTTCGCCCATCGCGCGCCGCCGGGCAGTATCGTTCTGTTTGCGAGCGCGAAGGCGAAAGACATCCACACCGCGTTTTCTATTCTGTGGAACGGCCTGCTGAAGAGCGCGTCGAACCAGAGCAGAAATATCAGAGCGCACCCCCACAGGGCTTCCGGCGGAAAATTTTTCCTGCGCACCAGCATCATGACGAAGCTGTAAAGCCACCACAGCGCGAGCAGGCCGAGCATCGCCGCCCCTATGATCCCCGTCTCACAGAGCCACTGCAGGTATTCGCTGTGAGCCCAGTAAGTATATTGCCAGTCGTATCCCGCCGTGCCGGCAAGTTCAGGATACTTCGAGAAAAATATCCTCTGTCCGTCCAGAAAATGCCATTTGTAATGCCCCAGTCCCACTCCGGTTACAGGCTCTTTGAGAAATATCTCCCGGCTTATCCTCCAGATCGCTATCCTTCCGCCGAACGTGCCGGGATTTTTCACCATGTCGAGCATTTTATCCGCAAGCGCGCCACCTCTGTTCGTTCCGGACGTGGGGCTGAGAGTTATCACCAATACCATGAAAACCAGCACGATCCCGAAAAGAGCGGAAATATTTATCACGGCCCTGTATTCTCTGTTTCGGAACATACATATAAGCAGAATGAAAACAGCGACGGCCAGCGAAAGTATCGCCCCTCTGGCTGTGGAGCGCCACAGCCCGCAGGAGCAGACCGCGAGCAGGAATAAGTTGGCTGAGATGAGAAAACGGGATTTTACCCCCTTTTTCCATCCGCCGGAATACCGCGTATGCAGGAATATGCAGTTGAAAACGGCAATCGCCATCCAAAGGCCGAACATCTCCTGCTGGCCTGTGTTGCCTATATAGTTCCCGGGGACGTCCATGATGAAGGGTATGCCCTTGTTCATATCCCGTATCAGGAGTTCGGCGAACAGCACGTTGATTGCCGCGTTCACCGAGCTTCCCCATAAAATCGCGCGAAAAAACCTGTCCCTGGGCCGGACGCTGCAGGCGAGCGTATAGACGGCCCATAAAGCGGCGAAGAAAAACCACTCCTTCACGAAAGTGGCGCCGGAAGTCAGTTTGATAAAGGCTGGCTGTGCGGTGATCAGGAGGATGACGGCAAGCCACCCCGCGGAGAAAGCGTCGAGCACGAAGCCGGTCCTGTTCGCCCCGAACCTGAAAAGCCTGACTCCCGCCGCTATCGTCATTACGGCCGCGGGAATCATCGCAGCGGCCCATTTCATGATATGCAGCGTGTCAAACCATCCTATCCCGGAATAAATCAGGTTGGGCAGAACCAGGGAGAAAAAGAAGGCGGCGCGGTAAAGCCGCTCCGGCAAAAGCTCTTTTCCGGGAATCGGCGGCGGACACGCATCGCGCGGCCCTGTATTCTCTGCGTCTTTACCCTTTTTCAGGGACATCGTTTTATTCTTCCGGCCCCTCCGCGCCGCCGCCTTTCATGAGGTCCACGGTTATTTCGACTACGAGACGGCTTTGATCCATCTGTTTCACTTTCCACTTCGCCGCGGTCCCGCGGCCTATGTGTCTGTTTACGAGCGCCGCTATGTCCCCCAGCAGTTCACGGCCGGGGGTGTCCGAAGCGCCGCCTCTCTGATTTTTTGAACCGGACGCTCTAGGTTTTTCGCTCCATTTCTCCGCAAGAGCTTCCAGCGCGCTGGCGCTCAGGTCCTCGTCCACGGCCTTCTGCGCCAGCATCTTCTGTTCGTCCGGCTCGAGCGACAGCAGGGACCTGGCCTGGCGCTCCCCCAGCTTGCCGGAGAGCACGAACTTCTGGACATCCGGGTCCAGCCTGAGCAGTCTGATTTTGTTGGCAACCGAAGCCTGGGACCTCCCCATCCTTCGGGACAATTCCGTCTGGCTCCACCCGGTTTTCGTCAATATATCCTGGAGTGAGACCGCTTCCTCGATCGAGGACAGGTTCTTCCGCTGGATATTTTCGACCAGGGCGATTATCTGCTGATTCAAGGGCTCGGTCTCCATAACCAGAGCCGATATCGACGCAAGACCTGCGCGCGAAGCGGCGCGAAGCCTCCGCTCTCCGGCTATCAGCTCGTATCCGCCGCCGGATTTTTTCACCAGTATAGGCTGAAGCAGGCCCAGTTCTTTTATAGACTCCGCCAGCTCGGTTATCTCCTGTTCGCCCAGTTCTTTCCTGGGCTGAAAGGGATTGGGTTTGATGGAGGATATCGGAATGTCGAGCAATTCCTCGCGCGGCTCCGAATGCGGCTTTTCAGGCTCGTTCCCGCGCTCCGCCCCGGTCCTGGCACGCCTGGGTTCGGGTTTGAGCGGGCTCACTGCCTCCGTCTGCTTTAAAGCGGCTGGGATTTCCTGTTTCAAAGCGGCTTCCGGCGCTTCTCGCTTTTCCTCCGCGGCGGGTTCGGCAGCCTTGCGGACAGATCCGGCCGCAGGCTCTTTTTCGGGCGGAGGCTCTGCTTCACGGTTTTCGAGGGCTTTTTCAAGACGCGCGTCTATCTGGTGCTTTACAGCTTCGGCGTCATGGGGCGTCTCATCTTTGGGAGTTTCGCCGGACGGATTTTTCAAAAAATTGAGAATATCCCACATCTTGTCAGCCACGGTCATGCCTCCCTGTATAACTGTTAAGTCCGCAGCATCGGAGCGAACTACTGAAATATAGCATAAAAAGCGCGTGAATCACATCTTAAATCTCGCTAGGGGCTCGAACCTTGAGAATTCCCGGTAAAAGATGAGATCGACCTTCCCGGTCGGACCGTTTCTGTGCTTCTGTATGGAGAGTTCCGCCGTGTTGTCCTCGGACTCCAGGTTCTGGTAAGACCTTCTGTGGAGAAACGCCACTATGTCGGCGTCCTGCTCTATAGCCCCGCTGTCGCGAAGATCCGACAGCACAGGTCCCTTTCCGTCCCTGCGCTTTTCTATGTCTCTGGAAAGCTGGGAGAGCGCTATGACAGGCGTCTCAAACTCTCTCGCGACTCCCTTGAGCATCCTGGAAATGTCGGCTACCTCCTGATTCCTGCCGTCGCTCTTTCTCGCGTCCGACGACATGAGCTGGAGGTAATCCACGACCACAAGGCACTTTCTGCCCACGTGCTTCGACATGAAACGGCGGCACCGGGCCCGCATTTCGAATGTGTTGAGCATGGAACTGTCGTCTATGAATACGGGGGCGTTGCAGAGCAGAGAGGCCGCGTCGGTCAGGTCCGTCCACTGCTGTTCAGTAAAATTGCGTGTGCGCTCTATCTCTTTCATGTTGACCCTTGCTATTGAGCTGAGCATACGGGACACTATCTGTTCGGCGGACATTTCCAAACTGAAGATCAGGGTCGGAGTTTTATTCTGGACGGCCGCGTTGGATGCGATATTCAGGGCAAAAGCTGTTTTTCCCACTGAGGGGCGGGCCGCGATTATATTCAGGCTGCCCGGCTGAAGCCCCCCCGTGATCGAGTCGAGGTCTTTAAAACCGGTCGCCACGGAGTTCGCTTCATCGCCGTCCTGACCGATCTTTTCGAGTTGGTTGAATACGCTCGTCACCACGGTCTCGATCTCTTTCACCGAGGACTTAGCCCCCCGCCGGGCGATGTCGAATATCCTTTTTTCCGCGCCTGCCATGGCTTCGGAAGAATCCATGACGGCGGCGTAGCTGTCACGGGTAATCTCTCCTCCCGCGCGGATCAGGGCGCGGTGGACCGACTTTTCCCTCACTATAGCGCAGTAGTGCTCTATATTCGCCACAGTCGTGACCGCGTCGAACAGCTCGGCGGTGAAAGCCGGCCCTCCAACCTTCTCCCACTGATTCTGGCGGGTCATCTCATCCTGGAAGGTTACTTCGTCCACAGCCTTGTCCTTGCGGGTCATCCCCTTGATCACTTCGAAAGCGGCGGCGTGCCGCGGTTCGTAGAAATCCTCGGGGTCGAGCATTTCGACAGTGATCATGAGGGCGTTTCTATCCAATATCGCGGACCCGAGCGCCGCGCGCTCCGCTTCGAGATTATTCGGCTGTATCCTGTCCGAGAGCTCGGCGGCCAAGTCTACTCCGCCCTCACTTCCAGCGTGAGTTCCGCCTCGACTCCCGTGTAGAGCTTGATGCGGAACGGATACATCCCCACCTGCTTTACCGTCTCGTCCAGCCTGACGTCATGCCTGTCCACAGACAATCCGTGCTGGGCCAGGAGCGCCTCCGCTATCTGAGATGAAGTCACGCTCCCGAAGATCCTGCCCTCTCCGCCGGCGTTCACCTTCACCGATACTTTCTTGCCTCCGATTTTTTTCTTAGCTTCGACCGCCTCTTTGCGGAGTCTCTCATCTTTGCCGCGTTTCGCGGCCTGGGCAGCTTCCCATTCCCTCAGCTTCCCCTCGGTACCCTCGACCGCGAGCCCCTTTTTAAAAAGAAAATTCCTGGCGTACCCGTCAGACACCTCTACGAGCCCGCCCTTGACGCCGACTTTACTGACATCCTGCAGCAGTATCACTTTCATCTCAAGTCCCCCTCGCACGACGTCTGAAATTGAACCCCATATCGGCTATGCCAGTCACAGCCAGCACATAACTTAAGACAGGTATAAAAGGCGCGAAAAAAACGGCGGTTATACGCAGGAACCTGGGCGTACCTCTCTGCTCCATGAAATAATAAAGGCAGCTCAGCCCCTGAACGATAAAAAACGTCTTGGATATCTCGCTCAAATTCGCGCCCACCTGACGCATCATATACAAGCTCTCTTTCTCCTGGGCGAACCGGACACAGATAAACCCCGCCAAAAGAGCGATCAGCAGACTCCTCGGGAAAAACCAGGATGAAAAGGGCGGGAGCGCGAAAAACCCCTTTCCCTTTTTCTTCCTGTGAATGAAAGAAACCAGGAGCATACACAAAATCGCCTCGACTGCCGAAAAGAGGATCATATTGTAAGGCACCAGAAGCGCCAGGCCGGCGGCCGCATCCCGCGTCAAAGGACTGTCCGCCTGAACACCCGTAAAGACCTGGATCATTTTCTCGATATCCGCCGGATTCGGCGACATGAGGTTGATCCCCGACACCTGAAAGTATAACACCACAGCGGCGAACTTGCCCGCAAATTCAAAACCGGACGCCGCCACTATCAGATTGCCGTCCTTCAGCCCGCATCTGGCCGCAAGGCCTGTCAAAAGACCGGACAGCCCGAACATCAGAAACACCATAACGCCGTAAATTTCGGAAGTGACCATTGCCGCGGCTGCCGCGGAGAATAAGGCGCAGGAGAGCGCGAAAAGCGCTCCGTGCTCGAACGCCGAAAGCATGCTGGGAAAGGAATAGAACAATGACAGCGGACGAGCCATGATCGGCGAAAGTAGGCCGAGCACATACATCATAGACGATGCGGCCGTGCAGATCATCCAATCGCGGAATCCGGCGGGAAACATCTTCGAGGCTCCTAATATGACAGATTATTCAAGATAAAATGACAAACATAAAAAATTCGGGGGGAGAGCGTATGCCCTCCCCTTGCCGTTAATCTGATGTGAAAGGAAGAAGAGCCAGAAAACGCGCCCTCTTTATAGCTCTCGTCAATTGTCTTTGATGCTTCGCACAGGTTCCGGTCACCCGTCTCGGGACTATCTTTCCCCTGTCTGTGATGTATCTGCTCCGCAGTTTCTCGAACTCCTTGTAGTCTATGTGCGTGACCTTGTCCACACAATAGTGGCATACTTTTGGGCGGCGCTTGCGGCGCTTCCTGAACTGATTGTCCATAAAAGATTCAACTCCCCTGTATTATCCGACAGACGCCTAAAAAGGAACGTCAACTTCGCTGTCCCCTGAAGAATCACCGGTATCGCCCAATTCCGAAAAGTCCAGGGGGAAATCCTCTTCAAACGCTATATCGTCTCTGAGACTGCCCACATCGCCGCCCTGATACGGCGGCACAGCCGCCCTGGGAGCTTGGTGAACCCCCTGAGAAGACCTCGGAACCGGTATATCTCCGTATCCGTCGTCCTCCCTGCGCCCCGATGAGAGCAGAACTATATTGTCCGCGACCACTTCGGTCGCCCATCTGCGCGTGCCCGTCTTGGCGTCCTCGTAGTCGCGCACCTGTATGCGCCCCTCTACCAGGACCGGCCTCCCCTTGCGAAGATATCTGTCACAGATGTCGGCAAGAAATGTCCACGCGACCACCGGTATGAAATCGGTCTGGCTTTGGAGTTCGCCCGTGACCTTATTTTTCCATTGGCGTCCCACCGCCACGGTTATGCGGGCGACCTTCTGCTTGCTCGGCGTATGCCTTACATCGGGGTCCCGGGCGAGGTTCCC
>JAISWP010000080.1 GCA_031271065.1 Synergistaceae bacterium | reverse complement strand
ATTTCGTCATACCCCCGAACGTGAAAGGCATCGAGCACAGCAAAGCCAACGTGCTTTATTTCGGACGGGCCGTAATAGATTAAAGACGCTCAAAAATGACCAAGGGGCTCCGATCGGGGCGCCCTTTGGTCATTATAAAAAATGTCTTATAATATTTCTTATGTCCGGTTAGATATTTATAAAACTTCCGGATACCTGACATCCGCGTATCATTATAAATGAGCTTTTTGATTTCGTTTTGGTTCCATGCACGTACATCAAAGCCGCCGGACAAATACCGGCGGCTTATTTCGATTCAAATCAAACTCGCGTCCGGCGAGCCTGATTTAAAAATTTGAAACGGCTAGAGCGAGGTTTCTATGATCTTCTCGAAAGATTCGACCTCAAGGGAGGCTCCGCCTATCAGGAGCCCGTCGATATTTTTCTGCGAGAGCAGAGACCCGCTGTTTTCCGGTTTTACCGATCCGCCGTACAGGATGCGCAGCGAGTCGCTGGCCGCTATGCCGAACTTGTCGCAGGCGAGAGTGCGTATATAGTCGCAGGCTTCCTCCGCGTCGGCGTCCGAGGCGGTTTTGCCGGTGCCTATGGCCCAGACCGGTTCGTAAGCTATGACGACCATTTCCGCCACCACGTCGCTTGTAAGGGACCGCCAGGCGGACTCCAGCTGGGAGGCCAGCACGCGCTTCGTATCGCCGGACTCGCGCTCCTCCAGAAGTTCGCCTATACAGAATATCGGAAGCACCCGCGATTCGAGGGCCGCGATGAGTTTTTTCTCCAGATCCTCGTTCGTCTCTTTGAACACATGACGGCGTTCGCTGTGCCCGATAATGACGTACCTGCATCCAGCCTCCTCGATCATCGGCAGGGATATTTCCCCTGTAAACGCGCCTTTCTGCCTGTGATGGATGTTCTGGGCGGCTATATTGATCAGGTCCGACTTTTTCGCCGCGTGAGCGCTCGCTATCGAGGTGAAAGGCGGCGCTATCACGATCTCGACCCGGCCTTCCCTGACGGCGGACGCGGCTTGGCGCCCCTCGGGCGAATCCGCAAACCAAGTCTCCAGTTTTTCGACGAAATCGGCGGCAGCCGCCGCTCCGCTGTTCATCTTCCAGTTACCAGCTATCATCTTCGCTCGCATGACGCAGCCCTCCTACAGCACGTACGGTTCCACGCCAGGCAGCATCCTGCCCTCGAAGAACTCCAGGGAAGCCCCGCCTCCGGTCGAAACGTGAGAGACCTCTTTTTCGAGGCCGAACTGGACTATCGCGGCGGCGGAATCCCCCCCGCCGACTACGGTCATAGCGCCGGACCGGGTTATTTCCGCCAGAGTCTCCCCTATCGCTCTTGTGCCCGCCGCAAATAAGGGGTTCTCAAATACTCCCATAGGGCCGTTCCAAAGGACGGTGGCGGCGTTTTGCAGTGCGCCGGCGAAATTTCTGACGGTTTCCGGGCCTATGTCGAGCCCCATGAGGTCCGATGGTATTGCGTCAGCCGGCACTGTTTTCACCGCGGCGTCGGCGGAAACCTCGGAGGCCACCTTCACATCCACCGGCAGAAGGATTTTAACTCCCTTCGCCTTTGCACGGTCCTCCATCTCCCCGGCGAAATCCAGTTTTTCACTCTCGCAGAGGGAGTGGCCGATCTCGTACCCCCTTGCCTTCTGGAAAGTAAATGCCATCCCGCCGCCTATTATTATCGTGTCGACTTTCGCCATCAGGTTTTCTATCACGCTTATCTTGTCGGAAACTTTGGCGCCGCCCAGTATCAATACGAAGGGGTGTTTCGGATTATCGCGCGCGGCGCTGAGCATTTCTATCTCGCGGATCAGAAGCGGTCCCGCGAAGGACGGCAGACAATCCGCGGCTGCCCTCGTGGAGGCGTGCGCCCTGTGGGCCGCGCTGAAGGCGTCCATGATGAATACGTCGAAGGGCGCAGTGAGCTTCCTCGCGAAATCAGCGTCATTTTTCTCCTCTTCAGCGTAGAAACGGAGGTTCTCCAGAACGGCCACTCCCCCCGCCGGCAGAGACGAAACGGCTGAGGGAACGTCCGGTCCGATACAGTCCGGGACGAACGCCACAGGCCTGCCGATTATCTTCGCGAGTTCATCCGCGGCCGGTCTGAGAGTATATTTCTGATTGACCTGCCCCTTCGGTCTCCCCAGGTGGGAACAGAGCGCTATCCTGGCCCCCGCCCTGGAAAGTTCCTCGATGAGAGGCACGTGGGCGTTTATTCTCGTGGCGTCGGAGACACGCCCGTCGCCGGTGAGCGGGACGTTGAAATCGACCCTGACAAGAACTTTTTTACCGGCGATGTCCTGGGGTGAGAATGTTTTCAGTTTCAACGCTTACAACCCCTTTTTGATCATCAGGTCGGCAAGATCAGCCACCCTGGAGCTGTACCCCCACTCGTTGTCGTACCAGGAGAGCACCTTGACCATGTTGTCTATGACCGTGGTGTGCTTCGGCGCGAACACCGACGAGTGAAAATCCCCGAGGAAGTCCATGGATACGAGATCGTCGGCCTCATAGCCGAGGATACCCTTGAGGGGCCCTTCGGCGTACTTTTTTACCGCCTCGTTTATCTCTTCCTTGGACGCGGGTTTTTTCAATTCGGCGGTGAGATCGACCACGGATACGTCGGGCGTGGGCACGCGGAGGGAGAAACCGTTCAGTCTGCCCTTGAGGTGCGGTATGACTTCAGCGATGGCCTTCGCCGCGCCGGTGCTGGTCGGTATGATGGAAAGAGCGGCGGCCCTGCCGCGTGTGATGGCGGACATCCCTTTTTTCGGAGGGAAGTCCAGAGTCACCTGGTCGTTGGTGTACGAATGTATCGTGTTCATCAGGCCCTTAACGATGCCAAACGTTTCGTCGATGGCCTTGACTACCGGAGCGAGGCAATTGGTGGTGCAGGACGCGTTCGATATTATATGATGTTTTGCCGGATCATACGAATCCTCGTTTACGCCCATCACTATCGTGACGTCCTGATTTGACGCCGGCGCGGAGATGATGACCTTTTTTGCGCCGGCGTCGATATGGGCTTTTGCCTTGGCCGCGTCCGTGAAACGGCCCGTACTCTCCACCACTATATCCACCCCGAGTTCTTTCCAGGGGAGCTTCGCCGGGTCCGGCTCGGCCGTCGCTTTGATCCTGCACCCGTTGACATTCAGTATATCGCCCTCCAGCTTGACCGTCCCAGGGAAGCGATGGAATACCGAGTCGTATTTCAGAAGATACTCCAGCACATCAGGAGGCGTGAGGTCGTTTACCGCCACCACGTCGAAGTCGTGATCCCCTTTCGCGAAATACGAACGGAGGAATACTCGTCCGATGCGTCCGAATCCGTTTACTGCCACTTTACCCTTTGCCATTGTCCATGACCTCCTCTGTTTGAATGACTGCCGAGTGTTATCTTATATTTTCATACCGCCGTTCAGGTTACCAAAAAAAACACAAACGGTCAATGCGCCTCGCACGCTCAGCGATCTTTGCTCAGGTCCTCGTGCATCACGCGCATCAGCTCACCCAGCGACGCCGCCGAGAGGACGTCCCCATGAGGTTTGTAGGGCATGACTCCGTCGAAATACTCCGCGACGCCGCCGAGGCACCCTCTGCGCAGGTGGGACGAGAAAGGACGTATGAAACGCCATCCCATCTCGGCGGCGTCCGGGTTGAAGCGAACATACGCGGTGATGAAATGAGCGAGCAGCCATGGCCAGGCCATGCCGCGCAGTCTGGCCTTCTGCTTCTGGTCGGGACGCCCCTCGGACCTCCCTTTGAACTTCTCATGACGCGGATCCAGCGTGCGGAGCCCGTAAGTCGTGTAAAGCTCGTTCCAGCAGGTGGTGAACATAGCCCTCCCCTTATCCTCCGGCAGAACCTGGCGAGGGAGGGAGACGGCCAGTATGGCGTTGGGACGGATGGAGCCGTCGAGTGTCCCGTCCGATGGATCGACCCAGTCGTAAAGATACTTCGTGTTTTCGTTCCAGAACACCTTGCCGAACGAATCGTACACCTCGCGCGCGAGTCTGCCGTATTTATCGGCCGATTCGCCGTCCTGGCAGGAGCGCGCCGTGTCCTCCATGAAAATCAGAGCGTTGTACCAGAGCGCGTTCAGTTCCACCAGATATCCTCTGCGCTCGACTATGGGCTCCCCTCCCGCGTCCCCGGACATCCAGTTGCGCGCGCTCTCCAGGCCGAAATATCTGAGCAGCTTCGAATCCGGGTCCATGACGGCCCCCAGCTTCGGGTCGCCCTCAGTGTACTTTTCCAGGATGCCGCAGAGCTCCCTGCGGTGACGGGCGGCAAAATCCCCGGATGACGACGATGAATATTTCATCGCGGCGTAGATGAACCAGAGACCGGAGTCCACGTCTCCCACATGGGCCTCTCCCTCCGCGTTTATCGAAGCGGGGACTATCATACCGCATTTGACCGCGTATTCTAGCCAGCTTTCGAGTATTCCCAGAGCCACGTGAGGCCGCCCGGCAGCGAGGGTCAGACCGGGCAGGGAAATGAAAGTATCCCGCGCCCTGCGCATGACCGAGGGAAATCCGGAGAATATCGCCGGGTATCCTCCCTTGTTTTCGGCGACCAGGTGACATGAGGCCTGGGCCATGCTCAGCGCCATGCTGTTGTCGGTATTCAGCGAGACTCCGCCGATGAACGAATTCTGCAGTTCTATCGTCTCCCTCATCAGGGACTCCATCTCTTCCGCCGTGTACGAAAGGGGTTCTTCCGACAGGACCACATACAAAACGCCGCCGCGCTTCAGCGAGACCGAACCGTATCCCGGGGACCAGAGTGAATCTGCCGTCGGTTCGTCTGGGCTCGCGCCGCGCTCATATATCAGATTTTCATACCACAGCGGCTTCGCGGACCATTTCACACCGCCATTTGCGTCAGTGAACGATACGTGGCTGATGAATCCCCTTCCCGACACGCTGACGACCCCGTCCTCCGACAGGGCCGATCTGAAATCGGCGGTTTTTCCCCCGCACGTCCCGCTGTTGACCCTGTGCGCAAAAAGAGGGCGAATGTCCATACTGACCTGATCCGGGGATTCGAGCAGTTCGTATCTGACTGCCGTACAGGTCCCGTTCCGCGGCATGAATATTGATTTCTTCAGGAAGATGCTGTGTATGACAAAGAGCATTTCGGGATTCGGAGTCCCCTGATATTCCTGCAGATACCTGAATCCGTCGGGATATATCAGGTCCTTGTAGCGGTTTGTGGAAAGCTGGTACTTCTTATTGCCGGCGTAAAGAGTCTCCTCCAGTTTGCTCACAAGCACCTTGTGCGTTTCGGAATCTGCCGGGCGAACCACCAAAAGCCCGTGTTCGCTTCTCGTGTTAGCGCCTATAACTGTCGACGAACCGTAACTCCCCGCGCCGTTCGATACAAGAAATTCCCTCTCGGAACCCTTGTCGTAGGTGTTTACGTCCGCTTTGCCGAGGTACATGGCAACCATCTCCCTTGATTGTTAAATTTATTTTTTTAAATTCGATATCAGGGTTTCGAGTTTCCTCCACCTGTACTCCACAGTGCTCTTGCTGACCGGTTTCGACAAAATCTGCCCCAGTTCGCCTAAAGAGGCGCTGGGATTAGCCCTGCGGGCGCGGGCCAGCTCTGTCATTTCGGGGGACAGTACGTCCCACAGGCCATAAGAGTCAAGCGCCTCCGCAATCGCCATCTGCGCGCGGGCAGCCGCAAGGCTTTTCTCGATATTTGCCGAATCGCAGTTGACGATCTTATTCGCGACTCCCCGGACAGATCTTATCACGGCGGTATCTTCGAGCGAAAGAGAGGTTTTCACCAGCTCCATACGGGTCAGACATGTCACTATGCTTTCCAGGTCGCGGATCATATATTCAGTCTTTCCTCTTATCAGCCTCACCTTAGGCTCGACTCCGGAGGAACGCAGGACCGCAAGTATATCGGTCCCGCCGGAAAATACGGGGTGCGTACGCATTACCATATGATATCCGTTCTGCGGGAGGTACATTGCGCCGCACCCGCCCCAAACGCCGCGCAGCCACGCCCATTTTCTCCGTCCTCTCCGCTGTGTCCTCTCGTAAAAGTCCCTCCCGAGGACGAATACCGCTTTGCCCTTTTCTTTGTCCAGATCGAGAGAACCGCCCGCCGCGTTTATTTTCCCACCAAAAGGCTCTTCGTTCAATGCCTTTGAAAGTTTCAGAATCCTGCGGGCGACCACTAGCCTCCTGGTGTCGACCCTAACGACCTCTTCCGTCAGGACGGCGGGCAGGACAGACAAAAAACCGGACAGCTCGGAAACGGCGTCCTTGGTTCCCAGCTCCAGCAGTTCATCCCACAGAACGGTGCTGATCTTTTCCATCGATACCCACTCACTCGGAGAAGTTGTTTTCGCGGTAGTCCTTCGCTATACGTATCAGTATCTCCGCCAGATTCTGAGAGTGATGGCGCAGGTATTTCTCGTCTTTTATATTGACGAGATCGGCGGACACGACAGTGCAGTCATTGCGTTCCAGATACAGCTCTTCCTCTCTGGAAAGATAGAGCGGTTCCGCCCCTTTTTCGCGGTAGCGCCGGAGATAATCGTCCGGTATCGGAGTATGGTTGACCACTATATACTGCGGCATTTCGCCGAGGACGCTGGCTATCCAGTCGAGGTGGGACGTTATGTTCATCGCTTCGGTCTCGTTTTTCTGGGTCATGAGGTTCGCCACGTATACTTTCGGCATTGGGGAATTCCTGATGGCCATCGTCACTTCCTCGAGAAGCAGGTTGGGCAGTATGCTGGTGAAAAGGCTTCCGGGACCCAGCACGATCATGTCCGCCTCCGATATGGCGTCGATGACGTCTGACAGAGGTTTGGCGGAGGACGGTTCGAGCCACATCCTTTTCATGCGGCTTCCGTTGTCCGACAGTTCGAGTTCGCCTTTGACCGTGCGTCCGTCGACAGTCTCCCCGTGAAGGACTACCGTCTCCGTGGTGACGGGCAGTACCCTGCCTCTGATGGCGAGCATCCTGTTCATTTCCTCCACGGCCTTGCTGAAGTCCCCCCTGAGTTCGCAGGCCGCCAGCAAGATCAGGTTGCCCAGACTGTGCCCCTCCAGCTCCCCTCTGTCAAAGCGGAAGTTGAGTATGCTGTTTAGAGAGTTGTCGTTCTCGGCGAGAGAAACTATGCAGTTGCGGATGTCACCGGGGGGCAGGACTCCCCACTCCTGTCTGAGACGCCCCGAACTCCCCCCTTCGTCCGTGACCGCTACCACCGCCGTGATATTTCTGGTGAAACTTTTGAGGCCGCCGAGAAGGGTCGAGAGGCCTGTACCGCCTCCCACGCACACGAAATTCGGACCGTGAAGCAGCTTCTGCTCGATGGCGTTTCCCATTATGTCCCGCCTTCTCCGGGCCGGATTCCAGGCGGCTCCGGCTGAACGGATACGGCTCCCCAGGGGCAGAAGAGCGGTCAGCACGCATCCTATGAGAAAACCCGCGGCAAGGGAAAGAAGAGAGCCCGGCATCAACTCTCCTCCGCGTCTATGTCCCGGTGATTCGTCGCGGTGCGAAGCCCCGTATCGGATATTATCTTGGAAAGCTGTTCCGCTATCGCCACGGAACGATGACGCCCTCCGGTGCACCCTACGGCCAGATGCAGCTGTTTTTTTCCGGTGTTCTCGTAATGCTTGAGTATAAACTCCATGAACGAGACCAGGTGCTTCATGAATACCTGTTTCTCCGGTATCTTATCGAGATAATTCTGGACCTCTATGTCCCGTCCCGAAAGCCTTTTGAGCTCCGGGACGTAGTTGGGGTTCGGCAGAAACCTCATGTCGAAGAGATAATCGCAGTCGCGGGGAATGCCGTTTTTGAAACCGAACGAACTCACTATCACGGTAAAGGGGTACTCGTCGAGGTCCAGTTCGGCTAAAAGCGCGTCCCGGAACTCGGAGGGGTTCATGGAGGAAGTATCCATCACCGTATCCGATTGTTCCCTGACCGAGGCCAGCTCTCCCCTTTCTCTGGTTATCCCGTCCATGATGGTTATCCCGTCGCCCAGGGGGTGCCTGCGTCTGGTCGTCTCGTACCTGCGGATCAGCGCCTCGTCGCTGGAGTCCAG
>JAISWP010000030.1 GCA_031271065.1 Synergistaceae bacterium | reverse complement strand
ATACTCGTCGGAAATCGTGTGAAAAATATGATCCCCGATCTTCTGGAAAGCTGGTACGGGTCGCCGGGAGCGTTTCTGGAAAAGAGGACCGACGTCGGGCCGAACAGGGATTGGGACGACCTGTCGCTGGACCGCCCCAGACTGCTTACGAGGGCTTTCATCAAGGTGCAGGACGGATGCGGCCGGTCCTGCAGCTACTGCGCTGTACCGTCCCTCAGGGGCGGACCTGTGTCCCGGGACCCCGGCGGCGTCATGGAAGAGATATCCCGCGTCGCGGCGTCGGGCGTGAAAGAGGTGATCCTGACCGGCACGCAGATCGGCAGCTACGGGCATGGCGGAGTGACCCTGGCCGGCCTGGTGAGGCGGATATCCGAGGCCGGAGAGGTATCCCGGCTCAGGTTGGGGTCTATAGAACCGTTTTCGGTGGACGGGGATTTTCTCAAAGCCGCAGCGGAGTCCGAAATTTTCTGCCGCCATCTTCATCTTCCCCTTCAGAGCGGAGACGACGGCGTGCTTTCTTCCATGAGGCGCGGGTACGGCAGCGCGGATTTCGCCCGCGTCGCGCGCATGGCCCGGGATTACCTCGGAGACGGCCTGCACATATCCACCGACCTGATAGTCGGTTTCCCGGGCGAAAGCGAGGCCGCTTTCTCCCGCAGCCTGGAACTGCTGGAGGAACTGGAGATCGGACGGGTGCACGTCTTTCCCCATTCACGCAGGAGAGGGACAGAGGCTTCTTCCATGAAGGAGATTTTGGGGGAGACGGTCAGGGAGAGGATGGAGCGCGCCCTGAGAGCTGCCGGACGCTTGATAGCCTCCTACGCCGCGAAACGGGTCGGGGAAGACGACGTGATGCTCGCGGAGGAAATTGACAAAGGCGTGGTTTCGGGGTGGAGCACGAAGTATATCAGGGTCTGCGCGCGGAACGGCGGTACGGAAAACTGCTTAAAAGGAAATGAGCTGGCGGTGAGACCCAAAATTTCGATTGGTAGTATACTCTTATGTGAAGGCGTCGGCAGGGAACAGATTGTAAATTATCCGGATGAATAGCGTTCGCGCCGCTGATGCGCGTGAGAAGGACGTGTGAGATCATTTGAGCGGTGAATACACCATTGGCATCGATCTGGGGACGCGGTACGCCCAGCTTGCGGTGGACATACCGGGGCGCGGCGTCGAGTTCATCCCGAACAGGCGGGGGAACACCAGAACACCGTCGATGGTGGCGGTTACGAAGGAGGGCATCGCGGCGGGAGAGGACGCGGCGCGTCTTGCGATAACACGGCCTGATTCCGTCTGGTGGGATATGAAGCGGCATCTCGGCACCGATTGGGTCGCCCGGGTCGGGCTGCGCACCTACACCCCCGAGGAGCTCCTGCTTCCGCTGCTCTCCGTACTGCGCGAGGACGCGGAGGCGTACCTGCATACTTTCGTGTCGTCGTGTGTGCTGGCTGTACCGGCGCATTTCAGTTTTCCCGAGCGGGGCGCTCTGGCAAGAGCCGCCAGATTATCCGGTTTCGACAGAATCCGCATAGTCAACGAACCGACCGCGGCCGCTCTTGTGACTGGAATCAACGGACGTTTCCTCATCATTGATTTCGGCGCCGGCACTCTGGACATGTCCCTTGTCGAAGGGGACGGCGGCGTGTTTCAGGTCGTGGAGAGCCAGGGGCGCAGGGATATAGGCGGACTGGACATAGACAGGCTTCTCGCGGAATGGCTCTGCCGGAACGCCGGCATACCCCTTTCCCGTCCGGGGGACCCCAGGGCGTCTCTGATGATGAAGGAGGCCGAGTCGGTCAAAATAGAGCTTTCAAGCGCAAACAGCGTGGTCTGGAGAGCGCCCGCGGGGCTGGTCCCCGATGAGAGGACCGTCGTCATCACCCGGGCTGAATTCGAATCCCTCATATATCCCTTTATGGAAGAGATACTCAAAATGGTGGAGAAAATGTGGCGCAAATACAGCCCCCAGCGTCTGCTCACAGTTGGGGGCAGCAGTCGGATACCGCTTTTGAGGAGTCTTTTTTCCTCCAGGGTGCGCGAGCCGGACCGTCTGAAAACATATCCGGAGGACGCGGTGGCGGCGGGCAGCGCGATGTACGCCTATCAGGGGAAAGAGCGGCTGCTCATCGACGTCCTGAGCCGGAGTCTGGGAATAATGAACGCGGACGGGGGGGTTGTCCCGCTGCTCAGGAAGGGCTCCCCTCTCCCGGCGGAGTCCCGCCGGACGTTCACCGCCTGCGGGAGCGGGGCTATAGAGGTGACGATAGTCCAGGGGGAGCGCAGGGTGCGCAGCATAGGCCGTGTTCTCCAGACTCTGACTATAGACGGCGTGTTCGACGGGGACAGGGTGGAGGTCTTTTTCCGGGTCGACGGCGGCGGTCTGCTTCACGTGGAGGTCAGACGGGACAAAAATACTAAAAGAAAGACGATATCCCTCGACACGGACGACGAGTCTCTGGACAGCGTCCCCGATCTGGCGGCCGAGATACGCATAAGGGAGGACAGGCTGGCGAAACTCTCCCTATCGTTCCCGGCCGATTTCCAGTCGAGGCTCTGCGGAGTGACCCGCGACGCCAGAGTCCTCCGCGGCGAGGATCCCTCCCTGCAGCGGCAGGCGATCGAGATTCTGGACAGGATGATAGCCGAACTGGAGCGGGTGGTCTTTCCATGACGCGCGACGCCGAGTTCAGGGTGCTGGGCCTTTCGCCGGACGCGAGCTGGGAAGATGTGAAGAGGGCTTTCAGGCGTATGGCCCGGCTCTATCATCCCGACGTTGCCGGCCCCTCCGGGGCGCGCAGATTCTCCGAAATAACGGAGGCCTATATGACCTTGAAAGAACTCATATCGCCCGGCGCGGCCGGCGCCCCTCGCTCCGCCGCGGACGAACCGGGGAGTGGGACCGGCCGGAGGGAATCCATATTCGCAAGATTCTGGAGGAAGCTGTTTTCCAGGGAGCGCAGAAAATATGAGAATTTCTGCCGGGACGATGTCATGCCTCCGGCCAGGATGCGTTTCATAGGGGAAGTCATATCGAGAGCCGAGTCCGAGATGTACGGGATTCTCTCAAAGAGGGAGGAATTCACGGCCAAAAGCAGGACCGACGCCATAATACGCCGTCTGAAAAGCAAGCACCCGGCGGTGGTGCTCCTGGCTTTGAGACAGATATCGATATACAGCGTGAAGGACGATACTGCCCTCGCCCTGATAGATCATTTCAAGCGGAACGTCCCGTCCTCGGAGGTGCTGGAGCGGGTCCTGGAGGTGTTCACGAATTCCCCGAGGCGCGAGGAATTCGCCCGCGTCGTTCTGGGGCACCTGCAAAGGTTATCGGAGGCGGACGCCCTGACAGTGCTGAACCGGTTCAAGCGCTGGAAACTTCCGCCGGTTTATATCCAGCCGTTCCTTTCGAGCAAATCCTCCTCTGTAGTGGCCTCCGCTCTCGCTTCCTGGCCGGCGGACTGCGGAGTCTGCGGCGGGACGGAATTGGCCGGGCTCCTGAGGAATGACGAGGAGACTGTACTGGTACCCCTGCTCCGTCTGCTCAGGAAGGAGAAACTGCCCCAGTGGACCGGGGGGAGACTGGAAAAACTCATGAGAGAGCACCCTTCGCCGGCTGTAAGAGTATGGGCTTCCGCTATTGTGCGAGATCAAAACCTGAGTTAAAATATCATCGAAAGTGTCACCGTGGTCTCAGGTACGCTGTCTGCGGGCAGCGGTCGTGCGAACAGGGAAGCGTAAGGGTTGTCCCCGGGCGTTGAAGGATAGCAAAGCTGCTGGAGTGACACAGGGGAGGGGGGACAAAAGGATGACCAGCGTAACTCGCCGCGATAACGAGTCTATCGAGGACGCGCTGAAACGTTTCAAGCGTGAGCTTCGCAAGGTAGGAGTGCTCAGGGAAGCCAGGAAACACGAGCACTACGAAAAACCGAGTGAGATAAAGAAGCGCAAGAAGGCGGCTTCCGCCCGAAACAAGCACAGGAGAGCGGAGTGATGTCAGAGCTCGCGGACCGGATTCAAAAAGATATGGCCGCCGCCATGAAGGGCAGGAACGAGCCGACTCTCTCCGTCCTTCGGATGCTCAAGGCGTCTATTCAGCTGGCCTCCACCGAAAAGGGAAGAAGCGGCGAACTGACCGACGAGGACGTTCAGGCGCTGGTAAGGCGGGGCATAAAGCAGCGCGAGGAGGCGGCGGAAGTCTACAAAAGCGGCGGGGCCTCGGAGCGTGCGCAGAATGAACTTGACGAGGCGAAGATATTGACGTCATATCTGCCCGCTCAGCTGGACGACTCGGAACTGGAGGACGCTGTGAAAAACGTCGCCGCTTCTTTGGGCGCGTCCGGCCCCAGAGATATGGGACGGGTCATGGGCGCGGCGATGAAAGAACTTTCCGGAAAGGCCGGAGGCAAGCGAGTCAAAGAGGCCGTGCAGAAGATACTCGCCGGTTGATTTTGCATTTAAGCGCAATAGACGCGGGGATCTGCCTTCGGCGGGTCCCTGCATTTTTTACGCGCATATCGGTGATTTGCGCCGGCGATAGTATATAATTTTCAGTAAAACATTATACCTGCCGAAGCAAAAATTACATGGGGTGATCTCTGGTGGCAGAAAGCGAGTTTGCGATACTGGCTGAGTACGAGGTTGACGACGATCTTTCCCTTCTTCTCGCCAAGGGGGCGGGAATGCCCAGGCTGGGGATATACAATCTCAACAGCGAGAAGAAAAAATACGTCCCCCTCTCATGGATGGAGGACCCGTCGCGCGTCCTCAAGATAAAGGCCGGCCGCTCCACGAAAGAATATCAGATGAAATTGATCGAGGAAGGGGTCTCATCGCTGATAGAAAGCAGCGCGGAGGCGCTGTCCTTAAATTCCCTCGCCTGGCGGGGGGTGCAGCTTCTGGGAGACCTGCTGCACATGCCCAAAACCGCCAGAAGCGACGCGGATTTAAGCCTTATAGCCGATAGCAAGAGGGATACGCTTTGGTACGCTTATACCCCAAAAAGGGGCAAATGGCGTGTGTATCCCTGCTTTGCGGTGACGGAACGCGAAAATGAGATACTAGCGTCCGCTATGGAGGAAGGCAGGCCCTGGCCGGCTCCCGCTCTATCCGTGGAAAACGGGGCGCTGCCCTTTACCATGCGGAACGTTTCTGTGGTGAGGGAGCTTGCTCTGGCAAACCCGGCGAGGTGGAGCGAATTTATGCTGCCGGTGGCAAAGGCGCTGCTTTTGGGTTTCAGCGACTGGTCGAATGACGGAGGACACATTCTCGGGGACGCCCTCTGGAAATACCTTCCGGCTCAGAATTACAGGTCCGATGAGACCGTGTCCGCGATAGCCTCGGCGGGCAGGATGTTCATGAACAAACTAATAGCGTATATAAGGCTGTGGCCGCTTCTGGAGAAATTTCAGGCCGAATGCGTCCCCGACGCGTCCAAGGCGCTGGAGGGACGCGGGATGAAAAAGCGCGAGCGCTTCGAGATGGTCGTCCCCAGCCTGAGCGACAAGCAGTTCCGTGTTACGCGGCTGGTGGACGAGGAATCGCAGAGCGTGGCGTTCGGCATAGTGCCGGCGACGAGACTGCCGGGAGAGCAGGACCGGATAATAACCTTCACGGGAGACGACTGGGAGACCTGTCTTGCCGCGTGCTCGCTGGGAGGCGAACACGACCCGCAGTATACCTGCACGTCGGTGCTGGCTGGGATCGAGACGAAAAACTGGTATGTCCGTCTTGTCGAATGTCTCACGCGGACTCCCGCGGCGGACGGGGAGGAGTAAAGGCATTGGACGGTTATGCCGGCAGCGCGGTAGCTGGGATCATAGAGAAGTGGAAAGATAATAAAGAGGTATCGAAGCTCGCGAAACAGATGGAGGTGCTGGGGAAAAACATGGCGCATCTCCGGAACGCCAGTGATTCCGACGGCCGCAGAAAAGCCCGTATCGTCTGGCAGAAGGCCGCGTCCCAGTTCTGGGATCTGCTCTGGGCCGTAGTGGAGGCCAAAATAGACGCCGGTCCTCCGGACGAGCTTGAATTCGACGAATGTGAAAGACTCTTTATAGATTACGGGCATCTGTGCTCCCAATACACCACTCCGAACCCGGCGTTCGAGGAGCAGCTGAAAGAGCCCTGCGCTGTCGACATGTACCAGTACAACAGACTGACGGACTATATAAAGGAAAACTACGCTCTCATATTCGGAAAACCTTACAGCGGGCCTCTCGGGGGAGTGAGCCTCGAGGAGAAGCTGAAAAGGTTCGGCAATGAACTCAGCATTGCCAAGACCCGCCGGCGCATAGCCATAAACACCCTCGTAGCCAGCTCCGCCTTCATGGAAAAACCCGAGATGGACGAGATGCTGAAAAATCTGGACGAGGGGCTTCAGGACGCGACCGAGAGCGACATGCGCACAAAGCGCGTCAGGGAAGCGGACAACGCCGCCCGTGCTGTCATAAAGGAGCGCTGCAAGCGATACGAGACGGCCGAACGCACGTTCTGGTATCTCATCGACAATCTGGAGCGCGCTCTGACAAAGACGGACGAACCCAGGGCCGCGGAAGCGCCGGAAACATCCGCGCAGGCGCCGTCAGCCCCCGCTCTTTCCGCCGAGGACGCTTTCGACCCGTTCGAGGAGATATACGAGGAGGCGAATATGAAGCCCGCCGAGAAACTGCCGGACCCCGTACCCGCTCCTGAGAACATACCGGAAGAACCGATCGACGAACTGGATTCGGAAGCGACGGCCGAATCAGTCCGGGATGACGCGGCTCCGGAAGGGGGCGCGCCGGACCATACCCTCAAGATAATACAGAACGTCCTGTCCCTCCACGACAGGACCAAGTTCCTCGCCGGCCTGACGGTGCACGTGACCAACGAGGCGGAGAGGTGGAAGACCCGTACCGGGATGGCGGTGAAAAAATACAAGGGGCAGGGGATTCCTGCCCTCAAGATGGAACTCCGTGAGGGCATAAACCACAAAAAAGACTTTATGATGCTCGCCGCCCGCACCGCAAGGCTCGACACGTCGCCGCTCTGCCAGAATAAAAACAAACCCATATCAATGGCGAGGGCCGGCGAGATCATGATGGACATCACCCCCCTCGACCCGGATATGCTTAGGGCCTCCAGGATAAGGATGTACGGAATACCTCGCGTCATACTGGTTCCGGGACAGGGGCTGGGGGTATACGACTGGGAGGAT
>JAISWP010000209.1 GCA_031271065.1 Synergistaceae bacterium | reverse complement strand
CCCCCGCCGCCCTTACATGATCATCTTTTCGAGGGATTCCCCGGCCGGGACCATCGGGAACACGTTGTCAGAGGTCGGTATGCGGAAGTGCGCCAGGACCGGGCCTGGTGTTTCCACAGCGCGCTCTATGGCCCGCCGGACATCTTCGGGCTCCGTAACAAAGAACGCTTCCACGCCCATTCCCCGGGCTATCTGGACGAAATCCGGCCTTCTGCTGTAGATGGTGTTAGAGTAGCGTTCGCTGAAGAAAAGCTGCTGCCACTGTCTAACCATCCCGAGACAGTTGTTGTCGAACACGAATACCTTGACCGGCATCTCGTACCTGGCGCAGGTGTCCAGTTCCTGTATGTTCATCATCGCGCTGCCGTCCCCCGCTATGCAGATCACGGGAAGTTCGGGCCTGGCGTAATGGGCTCCCATCGAGGCGGGGATGCCGAAACCCATCGTGCCCAGTCCGCCGGAGGTCAGAAACCGTCCCGGATGAACCGCTCTGTGGTACTGGGCGGTCCACATCTGATGCTGGCCGACCTCGGTGACGACCACGGCTTCCCCTTTCAGCACGTCGTCCATCGACTCCAGTATCTGCCAGGGGTGAACTTCGTGCGGCGTCGGGACGCGCGCCAGGGGTTCATCGGACTCGAACCTTTTTATGCGTTCCATCCACGCGCGGCGTTTGCTGGAATCGTGTCCGGCGGAGGCTTCAGCGAGTTCTTTCAGCAGCTTCGAGGCGTCGCCTATCAGCCAGACGTCCGCGTCCACGTTCTTCCGAATCTCCGCGCTGTCGATATCTATGTGTATGACCCGGGCCGTCTGGGCAAACTCGGCCAGCTTTCCGGTGCTGCGGTCGCTGAAACGCGAACCGACCGCTATTATGACGTCCGCGTTGGTGACGGCCCTGTTCGCCGCGGCCAGCCCATGCATCCCCATCATACCGACCCTGTTGGGGTGATAGTCGCTTATCGACCCCTTTCCCAGCAGGGATGTGGTCACCGGTATCTCCAGTTTCTCCGAAAACTCCCTCAGAGCGTCGAACGCGCGGGAGATATTGACTCCGTTTCCGGCGATCAGCACGGGACGCTCCGCGTTCTTTATGACGGAACCGGCCTCGTCCAGCCTGCTCGTGTCCTCCTGCGGGTCCGCCGAATATCCGGGGAATCTGCTCCCAAAACCCGCGGGAGACTTGTACTCCCCCGGAGCTTTCTGTATGTCCACGGGAAGGTCCACGACGACCGGTCCGGGACGGCCGGTGGACGCTATGAAAAAAGCGTCGTGCAGCATCCTCGGTATGTCGTCGACGGTGCGGACCTGCATACTGTGTTTCACGACCGGCATGGATATGCCCAATATGAACGCTTCCTGAAAAGCGTCGGTGCCGATGGCGGACGTGCTCACCTGTCCCGTGACGGCCACCATGGGGGACGAATCCATGCAGGCGGTGGCTATGCCCGTTATGAGGTTGGATGCCCCAGGGCCGGACGTGGCTATACATACCCCGACCCCGCCGCCCGCTCGGGAGTACCCGTCCGCCGCGTGCGCGGCCGCCTGCTCGTGGCGGACCAGCACGTGCTCTATCTTCGAGTCGTACAGCGCGTCATAAAGAGGTATGACTGTTCCCCCGGGCAGTCCGAATACGGTACTGACCCCTTCTTCCTCAAGCGATTTTACGAGAATTTCAGCTCCGGAACTCCCCATTGTCACCCTCCTGTAATTTTTTCAGGATCGATCCGCCGACCTCAGAACAGGCGGCGCCTCCCCCGAACTCGAACGGAAGCTCCGCCCGAGGCGAATGTTCCAGATAATCGCCGACAGCCCGCTCCACATTTAAAGCGGCGTTTTCGAGGCCGATGTGACGGAGCATCAGAGCTCCTGACAGCACGGCGGCTATCGGATTCGCCCTCCCGGTCCCGGCGATGTCGGGGGCGGAACCGTGAACCGGTTCGAACATGGAGAGCCCGTCCCCTATATTGCCGCCGGCGGCCGTCCCCAGCCCTCCCGCGAGCCCGGCCTGGAGGTCGCTCACTATATCTCCGAACAGGTTCGGGCACAGCAGCACCCCGTAAGCGAGCGGGTCGCGGACGAGATGATAGCAGAGCGCGTCCACGTTGACGACGTCATATTTTATTCCCGGATACTCGGAATCGATGACCTGCTTCGCGGTGTCCTCGAAATATCCGTACAGCGCCGGCGCGGCGTTCGACTTCGTGACTATCGTCACCCGGGTCTCGCCCCGGCGTCCCGCCGTCTCGCAGGCGTACCGCGTTATCCGCTCGACCCCGTGCCTCGTGTTCAGCGCGGCCTGTACGGCAAAAGACATTCCCGGCGAAACGGATAGTTTCAGTTCGCCGGCCAGCGTATAGCCTCCCCGTTTCAGGTCCAGACGCGTCTCGAACAGCCCGTCGGCGGAGGAGCTGACGCCTCCGAGCCCCATGTACAGGTCCTCGGTGTTCTCCCTTATGACGACCGAGTCCATGACCCTGCCGCCGAGAGGCACGGGCGTCGGGACGTTCGGCAGGGACCTCGCCGGCCGTAGGTTTATGTACTGGTCGAAGGCGAAACGCAGCTCGAGCAGGATGCCCCTCTCCAGTATCCCCGGCTTCACGGACGGAGCCCCTATCGCTCCCAGCATGAGCGCGTCGAACTCCGCCAGTTCGGACAGGGAGGACTTGGGAAGTATCTCCCCGGAGGAAAGATAATGCGCCGCCCCGAAGGGGAACGCGCTCCACTCCAGTTTCGCCCCGTCTGAGGACGCGGCCGCGTCCGCGGCTTTCCTCGCCTCCGCTGTGACCTCCGGCCCTATTCCGTCGCCGGCTATCAGCGCTATTTTGAAATTTTTTCCAGCCTTTTCAGCCCCGCTCATTCCGCGCCCTCAAGTCTCTTCCGCACGTAAGGCACAAGCCCCCCGGCGTCGAAAAGGTCCCGCAGGAAAAGAGGGGAAGGCGCGGCCTGCCATACCCTGCCGCTTGTCTTGTTCTCGATCACACCGGAGGCTATGTCGACCTCCAGTTCGTCGCCGCGTCCGATCTCCCCGGGGACTGACGCCTCGGGACACTCGAGTATGGGCAAGCCTATATTGATGGCGTTGCGGTAGAAGATGCGGGCGTAAGAAGCGGCGATAACGCACGATACGCCGCAGGCTTTTATCGCGATCGGAGCGTGTTCCCTGCTCGAACCGCACCCGAAGTTGGAACCCGCCGCTATTATATCTCCCGGTTTCACCGAGGACGCGAATGAGGCGTCGATGTCCTCCATGCAGTGCGGCGCCAGCTGTTCCGGTTCGCTGGTCGAGAGATAGCGGGCCGGTATTATGACGTCCGTGTCCACGTTGTCGCCGTAGACCCAGGCTGTCCCGGATAATTTACCCTTTTTCCCTTCTTTTTCTTCACTCATAGCTCATCACCCAAATCCGGAATTTTAAACGTCGCGTGGGTCGGTGACTCGGCCTGTCAGAGCGCTGGACGCGGCGACCAGGGGACTCGCGAGTATTATCTCGCTGTTTTTGTGCCCCATGCGGCCGACGAAATTTCTGTTGCTCGTCGAAACGCACCTCTCGCCATCCGCCAGTATGCCCAGATGCCCCCCCATGCAGGGACCGCAGGTGGGAGTGCAGACCGACGCGCCGGCGTCCGTGAATATCCTGATGAACCCCCGGTCAAGCGCCTCGCTGTAAACCTCGTAGGAGGCCGGTATGACCATCAGCCGCACCCTGTCGTGCACCTTCCTGCCCTCCAGTATTTTCGCCGCCGCCTCCATGTCCGACAGACGGCCGTTCGTGCAGCTTCCTATAAAGACCTGGTCTATATCCATTGACGAACAATCCCTGGCCGGCCTCGCGTTGCCCGGAAGGTGCGGGAGGGCCACCGTCGGCTCCACAGACGAGACGTCTATCTCGACGGTCCTGAAATACCGGGCGCCCTTGTCCGGGTATACAGGGGTGTATTCGCGGGACTTTCTCGCGCCGGCGTAAGCCAGTGTCCTGGCGTCCGGGACGAATATGCCGCATTTCGCGCCCGCCTCTATGGCCATATTGGACATTGTGAACCTGTCGTCCATCGAGAGCGAGCCTACGGCCTCTCCGTGAAATTCCAGCGACATGTAGCGCGCCCCTTCGACCCCTGTCAGGCCGATCAGATGAATGATCAGGTCCTTGCCGCCGACCCATTTCGAAGGATGTCCATTCATGACCACCTTGATCGTCTCCGGCACCCGCAGCCAGGTCTCCCCCAGCGCCCAGACCGCCGCCAGATCGGTCTGGCCCATGCCGGTGCCGAGAGCCCCAAGGGCCCCGTATGTGCAGGTATGGCTGTCGGCCCCGATCACTATCTCGCCGGGCAGAGCGTTTCCCGTCTCCGGTATGAAGGCGTGTTCCACCCCCGCCCGCCCGACTTCCCAGAATTTGAGACCCTGCTCTCTCGCAAAAATCCGCGCGATTCTGGCCTGCTCCGCGGAGGCGATATCCTTGCTGGGCATGAAGTGATCCAGAATTACGGCGCAGCGTTCCGGGTCGAATACCTTCACCGCGCCCATCTTTTTAAACTCGGCTATGGCGGGAGGCGCCGTTATGTCGTTGGCGAAGGCGAAGTCCACCGACACCCGGCACACCGAGCCGGGCGCCGCCGCGTCCCTGGTGCGGGAGGCTATTATGGCCTCCGCCATCGTGCGGGGCATTTACATCGCCACCTCTCTGGCGGCCGCCACCGAGCAGAGACGGTTGACAGCTTCCAGGTAGGCCCTCATCGTGGCCTCTATTATGTCTGTGCTGGCCCCTCTGCCCTGGGCCTTGATATCCTTGCAGCGAAGTATCACATGGGCCTCCCCCACCGCGTCGGCAAGTTCGCTGGTGGCCCTTATGCGAAATTCCGCCAGTTCGGGCTGGAAGGGCAGTATCTTCAGAATCGCCTTGTACGCCGCGTCAACCGGTCCGTTGCCCACCGCGGCCTCGGTGGTCTCCCCCCCGTCGTGAGCCAGGGTTATGGAAGCGGTCGGTTTTCCGCCCGAACCTATGGTCACCGCGTAATCCTTCAGCTCATAGCGTATTTCCGGCGTCAGCCGGAGTATCCGGTCGAGGAGGAACGCCTCTATGTCGCCGTCCGAGACGTCCTTTTTCTTATCGCAAAGTTCCTTGAAATATTCGAACGCGGAGGCGCTCTGTTCGGGCGTGAGATTGTAACCTAGCTGCTCGGTCCGCTCGTTGAACGCGTGGCGGCCGGAATGTTTGCCGAGATGGAGATCAGTCCCCGGCGCCCCGACGCTCTCCGGCGTCATTATCTCATACGTCGCCCTGTTGCAGAGCATCCCGTGCTGATGAATACCGGCCTCGTGAGCGAACGCGTTCACGCCGACTATGGCCTTGTTGGGCTGCACCGGAACACCGGTGAGCCCGGAGACCAGCTTGCTGGTGACGTAGAACTTCGTCGTGTCGATTTTGGTGTCGGCGCCGAAGTGATCTTTGCGGGTGCGCAGGCTCATCACTATCTCCTCCATAGAGGCGTTGCCCGCGCGTTCGCCCAGACCGTTTATCGTGCACTCCACCTGACGGACGCCGGCGCGCACGGCGGCCAGCGAATTAGCCACCCCAAGCCCCAGGTCGTTATGGCAGTGGACCGACCAGACGACTCCCGGTTTATTCACCCTCTTTATCACGGTACGGCAGAAGTCCTCGAACTCGTAAGGCATGGCGTAACCGACCGTGTCGGGGATATTGAGGGTCGACGCGCCGCTCTCGATGGCGGCGGTGAAAGCGTCCGCGAGAAAATCCATGTCGGAGCGGCTGGCGTCCTCCGCCGAGAACTCCACATCCTCCGCGATGCTGCGCGCCAGGGATACGCCGCGCTCTATCTCCTTCAAGACCTCGCCGGGGGTCATTTTCAACTTGTACTCCATGTGGATGGCGCTGGTCGCGATGAAAGTGTGGATGCGGGAGCGGGCCGCGCCTCGCAGAGCCTCCCCGGCCGCGGTTATGTCGCTCTCTTTTGTGCGGGCGAGCCCGGCTATGACGGGAGCGCGGACCTCAGCGGCCACGTTGATGACCGCGTCCATGTCGCCCTTCGAGGACGCC
Organism: Synergistaceae bacterium; assembly: GCA_031271065.1. GTDB lineage: Bacteria > Synergistota > Synergistia > Synergistales > Synergistaceae > JAIRKI01. Next base: position 327 of record JAISWP010000209.1, on the reverse strand, counting down.
GGAAACCCCGCCTCGATGATATCCACATTGAGACGTTCGAGGGCGCGGGCTATCTGCACCTTCTCCCCGGTGTTGAGGTTGATGCGGGCGGCCTGTTCGCCGTCCCTCATCGTGGTGTCGAAAATTCGTACGATCCCCGGGCCGTCCATGACTCAGTACTCCGGGGCTTCTTTCTTCGCGAGCCAGGGCATCATGCCGCGCAGCTCCCTGCCGACGCTCTCTATCAGCTGGTCCCTCTCGGAGGCGGCCCATTTCCTCATCATGGGGCGGTTCGCCCTGTTCTCCAGTATCCAGTCCTTAGCGAACGTCCCGTCCTGTATCTCCTCC
>JAISWP010000166.1 GCA_031271065.1 Synergistaceae bacterium | reverse complement strand
CAGAAAGGCGGTCTCAGCGTCATAATCCGGCCATTCGTCGTCTATAATCCAAAAACGTTCCACATCTGTCCCTCCTAAATAAAGCGACTTCCATTTCGAAAAACCGATGAACCGCCCATTTTCTTTAATTTAAGTAAAATTACGCCGCCGCACCCCCTCCTTAGTAGGATACTGTTTGTATACAGGTATTGGCTATGCCAAAACAGCTTCAATACTCAGCCGTCATTACGGAACGAATATCTTCATCACGTTTTCTTCGCTTGAAACTATGTGCTCCAGCATCAGACCCGCGAGTTCGTCGCCGTCCCGCCTCCTGATACAGTCGATCAGCTGCAGGTGCTGCCGCGCTGTCTCTCCCACGTCCGAAAGCGCCTTGGCCGACATGAGCTGGAAACGTTCAACCTGCGCCGCGTACGGGATCAAAATATCCCGAATACGCCTGTTTGCCGCGTTGGTCGTTATCATGAGGTGGAATTCCCTGTCGAGATCCGCGATCTCTCCCCATTCCACCGGGCGGCGCTCGTTTATCATGGATTTGATCTCGCGCCATTTCGAAGCCGCTCTGTCGAGGTAATCATCCAGAATCCGCATGACCGCCGTTCGGGCGGCATACGGTTCAAGCAGTCTTCTGACTTCGTATATCTCCCTTATCGACTCGAGAGTTATCTCCGCCACGAAAGCGCCTTTTCCTGGCACCAGAGTCACGAATCCGTCCCGCGCCAGGACGCGCAGCGCTTCTCTTATCGGTGTGCGGCTGATCCCGGTCTCCTGGGCCAGCATACTCTCGCTCAATGGTTCCCCGCCGGCTAACGCGCCGCTGAATACGCCGCTTTTGATCCATTCATAGACCTTGAGCCACAATCTGTTATCCCTGACAGATACATCCATATATTTTCTCCTTGAATGAGGGCAGGATATCATCAGGATACTGAATTGTCAAATATTTTAAACTTATAGGTGGGTTGAAATTTTGTATTTAAATTTTTTAAATATTAAAGAGATAAGAAGGCATATAAAACAAAAATTCGTCGGTACGCAAAATATAAGTTTAAAGTCCGAAGGGGTGATTTTATTTTGAATCAGTGGAAATACCGTGATTTGGGTCATTCAAAGTTCGGTTTCCCATGCCGATCCGCGAAAGTTTGTATTTTTGGCTCAGTATTTCTTCTGACCATTCCCGGTTTTTCAAGTACCACTCCACGGTTTCCCGCAGTCCGTCGCTGAAATTGCGAGAAGGTTTCCACCCCAGATCCCTCTTGATCTTCGAGGGGTCGATGGCGTAACGGCGGTCGTGTCCCGGGCGGTCGGGAACGAACGTTATGAGTTTTTCGAATCCGCCCTCCGGCATGGGGGACAGTTCGTTTAAGACGCCGCATATCTCGCGGATGACCTGGAGGTTCGTGCGCTCACTTTCTCCTCCTATCACGTAGGTCTTGCCGGTCGCAGATATCCCCTCGCACGAAGGAGTGATTTTCCCCGTTCGGCAGATTCCGCAGTGACGAGAGATTGCCAGCGTAGGTCAGTTTGTCGAAAGTGACGACGCGGTGTCCCAGTTTCAGCGCGTATCTCACGAGATTGCTGCCGATGAAGCCCGCCCCGCCGGCGATCAGTATCTTCACTGCGTTTACCCTCATTTCTGACGTCTGCGGACGCCTGTTCCATGTCATCCGGCGCGATACTCTGCACCGGACGCTCCGCTTCTTTCGGCGGCCCGCGCCTGGGAGCGCGGGGTTAAAATATCATGATATCATAATATAAATACATATAAATCGCGCTGACAAAATAAAAATAAACTTGATAGCTTATCCGCGTATGGGAGGCTTATTGTATGTATAGCATAAATGTACATTCCAAATTTCCGCCGGATGCGCTATTATAATTAAAGATAAGGTTTGTACAGTAATCGGAGGAAGGGGTGAGCTGCATGAAAAAAGGGTACGGCGTCGCACTGGCTGTCATCGCGCTTCTTTTCGCTCTGAACGTCCCCTCCGGCGCCGCCGTAAGCGAGGAGGCGGTGAGGAGGGCATGGGCTGACGTGTCAAAAATAGCTGGCATGGACCCTCTGCCCCTTTCCATAGAGAACAACAAGGCGCCCAACGCCTGGGTCACCGCGGGGAAATCCGTCACCATCACCACGGGCCTGATGGACCTCCTGCAGCGCGAGGAGGAGATATTCGGCGTGCTCTCCCACGAGGCCGGGCACGCTAAACTGAAACACTACGAGTCGGCGGTGAAGTCCACCGTGGGAGTCGGGATCGCGTCTCTCATCCTGAACAAAGTACTCGGGGGGGGCGCTGTCGGCGAGATAGCGGTGGGTGTCGGCTCCAACCTGGCCGTTGCCGGCTACAGCAGGGAGCATGAGGTCGAGGCCGACGATTTCGCGGTGGACCTGGCTTTCAAGGGAGGACATGATCCGACCGGCATTTACACGGCGCTGGAGCGTCTTTCTCTCCATGGAGGCAAACTTCAGCCCTCCGGCTTCAACTCCCACCCGCCGGACGAACGCAGGCTTCTCCACGTCAAAAACAGAATACTGGCCCGCAATCCGAATATACAGTTCCCGAAGGGAAAATAGCCGCCGTTCGCATCCAGCTGACCCTCGCGCCGCTTTTGCGGCGCGTTTTTTGTTATCGCTTCTGTTTTCAGGATTTCAGGACAGGGACGCCCTTATCCGGCCGGAAATCGGAATACGGGACATGGATGTTTCGTCCTGACGCGCCTCCTTGCCGCTCTTCTGAATTAACCCGTTCTCCGCAAGCTGGTTCAGAATTGAAATGGAAGAGAGTCATCCATTTTTTCAGTCTGCGCCGGAGTTTAGGCTGAACTTAGGGCTCAGGTTCCATTTGGAGTTATAAATTGAAGGAAAACCACTTGACGGAAGCAAGGTTTTGCGCTAAATTAAAATTATTCTAAATACGTGGCGTGGGTCTGCGTATCAAATATATTGAGGGAGGAAACATTATGGGTACACAGGACAACTTGATGGCGGCTTTCGCGGGAGAATCCCAGGCCAACAGGAAATACACCGCGTTCGCGGCGGCGGCGGAAAAAGAGGGCTTCAAGGACGCCGCGCGTCTTTTCAAGGCGGCGGCCGAGGCTGAGAATACGCACGCTGTGGCCGAGCTGAAGCTCGCCGGGAAACTCGGCGATACAAAGGCCAATCTAGCGGCCGCCATCGAGGGCGAGACCTATGAGTTCACCACCATGTACCCCGATTTTGAGGGCACGGCGAAGCAGGAAGGGCAGTCCGCAGCCGAGAAGGCGTTCATCCTCGCCAAGGAAGCCGAAAAGGTACACGCGAAACTTTACAGGGAAGCCCTGGAGAACCTCGGCAGGGACACCGGCGAGGCGTATTACCTCTGCCCGGTCTGCGGATACATCGAGAAGGGCGGCGCTCCGGACATATGCCCCATATGCAAGGCTAAGGGCGTGTCTTTTAAGAAGTACTGATTTTCGGCAGCCTGTCCGGGGCGATCGGAACAGTCGGTTATCGGGCCGCGGGGACTCATCCCGCGGTTTTTGCTTATTTTGACATGCTGAACTTGACAGGCAGCGGATCAATCTATAATATTACGTCAAGTTATTATTACCAACTGCTAATAACTATAGACAGAGGGGCTTATGAAAAAAGAGAGATCTCAAGTCAAAAGCCTGCGCCACAAAAAACTCATCAGCCTGCTGGACTCGGATCCGCTGATCTCGGACAACGCTCTTGCCGCCGAACTGAGGGTCAGCGTGGGGACGATCCGCCTCGACAGGGACGCTTTGAACCTGCCGGGACTGCGGGAGAGGACCAGGCTGATGGCCGAGCGCGCATCTAGCCGCCTCACTTCCATGAAGCAGGAGGAGGTGCTGGGCGAGATAATCGAGCTCGAACCGAACCGCAGGGCTCTCTCGGTTTTTGCCGCCAACCGTGAATTCGCGTTCAGGCACACAAATCTGATAGCGGATCATTACATCTACGCACAGGCTGCCACGCTCGCCATAGCTGTGGTCAGAGAGGCCCTTGCCATCGTGGGGGCGGCGCGCGTCCAGTTCAGCCAGTCCGCTTATGTAGGCGAGAAACTTACGGCCTCCGCCAGGGTGGGGACGCATAAGGACAACAAATACGTGGTCAGCGTCCACACCAGGGCAGGTGACCGCGAGATATTCGTGGCCCGTTTTGTCGTGACGGCCATAGAGGCTATATGACCGCGGGGCCGCGGCGAGGGGGGATGAGACGTGCTTTTCGCTCTTGACGCCATGGGCGGCGATAAAGCTCCGGAGGCGCCGTGCAAGGGCGCTGTGATCGCCTGCGGCGAGGACGAGTCTCTCTCGGTGGCTCTTGTCGGTCCCCGGGGCGCGATCGAGGCTCACATCAAGTCTGCTTCCCCGTCAGTGCGAAGCCGTATCCACATAGTGGAGGCGAACGAGGTCATAGGGATGGGGGACAATCCGTCGTCCTCGATGCGGAGCAAAAAAAATTCGAGCCTCAGAGTGGCGATGGAGATGGTGCGCTCCCGCGAAGCCGTCGGATGTATCTCCGCCGGCAACACGGGCGCCATCGTCGCCGGCGGGGTGCTGGTCGTCGGCAGAATAAAGGGCATAGACAGGCCGGGGCTCGCGGTTCCGATACCGTCGCTCAGAAAAACGACGCTCCTTCTGGACGTGGGAGCCACGGTCCGCTGCAAGGCGCTCAACCTGTATCAGTTCGCCCGCATGGGCTCGATTTACATGAGTTCCATAACGGGTCTGGACGCGCCGAGCCTTGGGCTCTTCTCGAACGGCTCGGAGGATATCAAGGGAGACGAAGTGATAAGCGAGGCCCGCGAGATGCTCCTCGCGAGCGGGCTCAACTTCGAGGGTTTCGTAGAGGGAAAGGACGTCCCCGTGGGCAGGACTGACGTCGTAGTCTGCGACGGATTTACCGGGAACGCGCTGATAAAGTTCGGAGAGGGCATAGGCGAACTGGTCAAGACTCTGATCAGGGAGGAGCTGCGAAGCGGCATCCTGCCGAAGGTCGGGGCATTGCTCATGACGCCGGCGCTGAAAAAGATGGCCGCCCGGTTCGAATACGAGAAAAACGGCGGGTCTCCCCTTCTGGGAGTGGACGGCATAGTGATCAAGGCTCACGGCAACTCCAGAGACAGGGCGATAGCCGGGGCGCTTCACGTGGCTTCCTCCTTCGCGGGGCTCAGGGGTACGGAACGGATCAAAGAGAGTCTGGAACTGTAGTTCCATATTGTGTTTAGGAGGGGATGTCTTGGCGCGTATAGATGGCCGTCCGGCGGGAATTCTTGGGACCGGAATGTGTATTCCTGAAAAAGTGCTCACCAACCACGATATGGAGAAGATCGTCGACACGTCCGACGAATGGATCGTGGCGCGCAGCGGGATAAGGACCCGCCATATAGCGTCGGAGGGCGATTCGAACGCTTCTTTCGCCGCCTCCGCGTCGATGGACGCGCTCCGCGACGCCGGAGTATCGCCGGAGTCGGTAGATATGGTCATGGTGGGGACCTGTTCCCCGGACATGCTGTTTCCCGGAGTGGGCCCGGCCGTGCAGCACCTCATAGGGGCTCCCCGCGCCGGAGGGATGGATATCCAGGCCGGCTGCCCAGGCGCTCTCTACGGGATGGCGGCGGCGGCCGGAGGTATCGCGTCCGGTCTCTGGAACAACGTGGTGGTGGCGGGTTCCGAGGTCATCAGCAGGCTGGTCGACTGGACTCACCGCAGCACCTGCGTGCTCTTTGGGGACGGCGCCGGGGCCTGCGTGATGGGGCCCTGGAGGCCCGGGGCGCTCAAGCTGACCCATGCCGACCTGACCGCGGACGGAAGCATGAAAGATCTGATCACGCTTCCGGGCGGGCTTGCCGCCGAGCCCGCAACGGAAGAAACGGTCCGAAGCCGCAGACACTTCGTTAAGATGAACGGCTCAGAGGTTTTTAAATTTGTTAACCGCAAAATTCCTGGCTATTTGGAGAATTTTTGCGAGAGTTGTGGTATAACAACGAAAGATATCGATTGGTGGATTTTTCACCAGGCAAATATTCGCATTCTCGAGGGTGTCGCTCGAAGACTCGGGGTCCCTATGGACAAATTTGTGATAAATGTCGACAGATACGGCAACACGTCGGCGGCGACGGTCGCGATATGTCTCCATGAGGCCAGAGCGGACGGCAGGATAGCCCCTGGACAGAAAGTCCTCATGTGCAGTTTCGGAGCCGGCATGACCTATGGCGCGCTTCTGATGGAGTCTTGAGAATCGCGAAAGCAGAGGTGCTGTGATGTTCAGTTCCAACAGAGTGACGAAGTTGTTGAATATCAGATATCCCGTGATCCAGGGCGCTATGGCGTGGGTTGCGGATGCCGATCTGGCGGCGGCCGTGAGCAGCGGCGGCGGGCTCGGCGTCATTGCCGCGGGCAATATGCCGCCGGAGGCGCTCGACCGCGAGCTGGCGAAGATCAGGACGCTCACGGACAAACCGTTCGGTCTCAATATAATGCTGCTCTCCCCGACCCACAGCGACGCGCTGGAACTGGCTGTCCGCCACGGAGTTCCGGTGGTGACCACCGGGGCCGGTATGCCGGGAAAGGTCATAGAGCGTCTGGCCCCGCTGGGCATAACGGTAATCCCTGTCATCGCGTCGGTCGCCCACGCTGAGAGAGTGAAAAAACAGGGCGCGGCAGCCGTGATAGCCGAGGGTATGGAGGCCGGCGGGCATATAGGCGAGATCACCACCATGGCCCTGACCGCTCAGGTAGCGGCGGCGGTCGATATACCGGTGATCGCCGCGGGCGGCATCGCCGACGGCAGGGGGATGCTGGCGGCGTTCGCGCTGGGAGCGGAAGGGATACAGATGGGCACGCGTTTCGTCTGCGCCTCGGAGTGCAACGCTCACGGAAATTTTAAAAAGAAGATAATAGAGGCAAACGACCGCAGCACCGTTGTCACGGGCCGCACTCTCGGGCATCCGGTCCGCTGCATAAAGAACAAGTTCACCCAGCTGTTCGCTGAGATGGAAGACGCTCACACGGAGATCGCGGAACTGGATAAATTCGGTTCGGGCAAACTCAGGGCCGCTGTGGTGGACGGAGATATGGAGCATGGGTCCGTGATGTCCGGCCAGATAGCCGGGCTGGTCGGCAAAGTGCAGCCGGCCGCCGAGATAATATTGGAAGTGGTAGGCGAAGCGTCTCGTCTTGCCGGCGTGATAGCCGGCAGGTTCGAGTGAAGCGGGGAGGTGTACGGATGTCCGCATCCGATTACGCGATAGTCTTTCCGGGCCAGGGGGCCCAGGAAGCAGGTATGGGGCGCGATTTTTACGACATGTATGAGGAGGCCCGCGATGCTTTCGCCGAGGCCGATGAAGCCCTCGGTTTTAAATTGTCGAAGACGGTTTTCGAGGGGCCCGGCGAGGAACTGGTCAAGACCGCTGTGACCCAGCCCGCGATACTCGTCACGAGCGTCGCCGTAATGAGGGCGGCCGAACGGGAGTTCGGCGGGGAATTTGCACCGGCGTACTACGCGGGGCACAGCCTTGGCGAGTACACGGCGCTGGTTGCGTCGGGGGTGCTGTCCCTGAGGGACGCGGTGCGTCTGGTCCGCAGGCGCGGCTCCCTGATGCAGGACGCTGTTCCCCTAGGGGAGGGCGCGATGGCGGCGGTCCTGGGGCTAGGGCTTGACGAGATAAAATCGGTATGCGACGAGGCCGCCCAGGGCGGAATCTGCGGTCCCGCCAACGTAAACTCCCCCGGTCAGATAGTCATATCCGGCAGCGCCGACGCGGTGAGAAGGGCGGAAGTTATCGCCAAAAGCAGGGGCGCGTCCAAGTTCATACCTCTCAAGGTGAGCGCTCCGTTCCACTGCGCCCTGATGAGGCCTGTCGCGGACAAGCTGAGGGAAGCGTTCGGGGAATGTACATGGAACACACCGAAAGCCCCGATAATGGCAAATGTCGACGCTTCTCCGAAGAGCGACCCGGACGCCATAAAGCGCGCTCTCGGCGACCAGACTTACATGCCGGTGCTGTGGGCGGACGGGGTGGAGGCCATGACCGCCGGGGGCGTGCGGCGCTTCGTGGAATTCGGCCCCGGCAGCGTGCTCGCCGGTCTGATAAAGAGGACCGTGAAGGGATGTCCCGCGGTATCGGTCAATAAGGTATCGGATATTCAAAAGGCCGCCGGCCTTTTAAAAGGGGACCTCCTGTGAACGGCAGAACCGCGCTGGTGACCGGGGCGAGCCGCGGCATAGGGCGCGCGGTGGCTCTGGAGCTCGCAAGGCGCGGATGCAGGGTCGCCGTCAATTACCGGAACTCCCGGCCGGCGGCCGAGGAAGTATGCGCCGTCATCAGGGAAAACGGAGGAACCGCCGTGCCGATAGAGGCCGACGTGTCGGTCCGCGATCAGGCGTTCGCCTTGGCGGAGGCGGCCGTCCGCGAGCTGGGCCCGGTGGAGATACTGGTGAACAACGCCGGTGTCACGAAAGACGGCCTGCTCATGAGGATGAAAGATTCCGAGTGGGACGACGTGCTTCGGACGAACCTGAACTCGGTTTTTTACTGCACCCAGGCCGTCATCCGCGGCATGATGAAAGCGCGGTTCGGGCGGATAATAGCGATCAGTTCGGTCTCCGGTCTCGTGGGAAACGCCGGACAGGCCAACTATGCGGCGGCCAAAGCCGGTATACTGGGATTCGTAAAGAGCGCCGCGAGAGAAGCCGCCTCCCGGGGGGTGACCGTCAACGCACTGGCGCCCGGATATATAGATACGGACATGACGGGAGCGCTGCCGGAGGAAGTGAAAAGCGGGCTGATCCGCTCTATTCCCGCCGGGAGATACGGTTTGCCCCATGACGTGGCGTGTGCCGCGGCTTTTCTCGCGTCGGACGAGGCTTCATATATAACGGGACAGGTATTGGCCGTAGATGGCGGCATGACAATGTGAAAAACAGGAAGGAGGTGTTGAGTGATGCAGTCGGATGAAATAATGGTGAAACTCAAGGAACTGGTAATCGACCGTCTCAATGTGGAAGAGGATCAGATAAAGCCTGACGCCTCGTTTATCGAGGACCTCGGAGCGGATTCCCTCGATATCGTCGAGCTCATAATGGGTATCGAAGAGGAATTCGATGTGGAGATTCCCGACGAGGATGCCGAGAAGCTGACGAATGTCGGCGAGGCCCTCGCGTACGTCAAAGGGAAACTTGGCGTTGAGGATTAGCTGCCGTTTGGGGGGCGCGGCCTATAAAGCCGCGCTCCATTTTAAGGGAGTGATTCTGTGAAGAGAGTTGTCATCACCGGTTTGGGTGTCGTAAGTCCGATAGGCTGCGGCAAGGATGACTACTGGAAAGCTCTCTCCGAAGGCCGTAACGGGGTCGATACGATTTCCCTCTTCGACATCGAAGGACATACGGCCCGGATAGCGGCTGAGGTGAAAAATTTTGACGTCGAGCCCTGGCTGGACAAGAAAGAGGCCAGAAGGACGGACAGAGTGATACATTTTGTGATACCCGCGGCGGACATGGCGATCAAGGACGCGGGGCTCGACCTTTCGGCGGTGGACGGCAGGAGGTTCGGCGTCTATATCGGAAGCGGAGAGGGCGGCATCACCACTACCCACGAGAATTACGACATACTGAAGGAAAAGGGCCCGTCCCGCATAAGCCCGTTCTTCGTGCCCATGATGCTTTCGAACATGCCGGCGGCTTACGTCGCTCTGAAGTTCGGGGCGAAGGGCCCGAACATGGCGGTAGTCACCGCGTGTTCCACGGCCACCCACTGCATGGGCGAGGCGATGCACGCGATTCGCCGCGGGGACGCGGACATAATGCTGGTCGGAGGGGTCGAGGCTGCGATAACCCCGATAGCCATAGCCGGTTTCGCCAATATGAAGGCGCTTTCCACCCGCAGTGACGAGCCCGGGAGGGCCTCCCGTCCCTTCGACAAGGAGCGCGACGGATTCGTCATGGGCGAGGGCGCCGGGATACTTCTCTTTGAGGGCCTCGAACACGCCAGGGCCAGAGGCGCCAGGATATATGCCGAGGTGACCGGATACGGGAACACCTGCGACGCGTACCACATAACAGCGCCGGACCCCGAGGGCGACGGCTCCATCAGGGCGATGAGGCTCGCCCTCGGCATGGCCGGCTGGAATCCCGAACAGGTGGATCTCTACAACGCCCACGGTACGTCCACTCCGCTCAACGACAAGACGGAAAGCAGGGCTATTCGCGCCGTATTCGGTTCTCACGCGGAAAAGATGCCTGTCCATTCCACCAAGTCGATGATAGGCCACTGTCTGGGCGCTGCGGGAGCGGTCGAGACCATAGCGGCTCTTATGGCCATAGATCGCGGTATCATCCATCCGACGATAAACTATGAGTTCCCGGATCCGGAATGTGACGTCAATATTTCATCGGAGACGACAGAGCGCCGTGTGGACAGAGTGCTGATCAACAATGCCGGTTTCGGCGGACACAACGGGGTATTGGCCGTAGAGCGATTCAAGGACTGAACGGTCCGATGGAGATGCCGCCCGGCGATCTCGAACGAAATCTGGGTTATGTTTTCACCGACCGCGCCCTGTTCGAGGAGGCTTTGACCCACTCGTCATACGCGAACGAGCGCGGGTGTCCCGTGTGCAGCGAACGTCTGGAATTTCTGGGCGACGCTGTGCTGGAACTCTCAGTCTCGGAGACGCTCTACTTGTCGCGTCCGGATCTGAACGAGGGCGGTCTCTCCAAGGCGCGGTCCTGCGTGGTGAGGGAGACTGCGCTCGCGTCATGGGCAAGGGCCGTTCATCTCTCCGAGTCCCTCAGACTGGGTCGCGGCCTTGAAGCGCAGGGGGGGAGAAACAACCCTTCGGTACTCGCCGACGCTATGGAGGCCGTATTCGGCGCCATTTTCGTCGACGGGGGATACGAGGCGGCGCGCGAAGCCGCAATGCGGCTCATGCCGATGAACGGCGACGGGGCTGTGGAACCGGACGACGGGAAAGACGCCAAGTCGCTCCTCCAGGAGACGCTCCAGGCAATGGGTGAAAAACCTCCGATCTATCGCATGATCCGCCGCTCCGGCCCCGATCATGCGGCTTTCTTCGAGGTGGAGGCCGTGACCGCGGACGGGCGCGTGCTCTCCGCCGGTTCCGGCAATTCGATTAAGGCGGCAGAGTTTTCCGCCGCCCGCAAGGCGTTGGTTTCGTTAAAGGGCGAGTGATGGCCGCGGGAACGTCTCGACTTTTCCGGGAGCGTATGTATCGTGTTATCCTGTCGGCGGCACTGCTCTGTATTTTTGCGGAGACACAGTGCCGGGCCGCGGAAATTCCGTCCGTTTACGCGTCCCAGCCCTGGCTTGCCGGTATGGCTCGTTTCATCGTCGGAACCACGATGAGAATAGTTTCGGCCTCCGTGTGGAACTCGTCCGGGACGCTCCGGGTCCCGCGCAGGGTTCCTCAGGGCGCGTCCCTGATAGCGCTTGACCCCGCCGACGCGGGCCGCTTCGGTTTTGCTGCCGGACAGCCCGGTTTACACCTTCTTTACGACAACCTTCCCATAGAGGAATCCAAACGCGGCGCGCTGCAGTTCAACCCTTCTGTCCTTCCGTTTTTGAGCCAGAGGATGCTGATCGTGCTCTGCGAGCTGAGCCCGGACAACTATTCGTTCTATCAGAGGCGGCTGGCGGAGTTCCAATCCCGTCTCGAGAGCACGGCGGAAGTCGGACGCAGCCTGATTTTTGACGTCCCCATCCTCGACCTTGCCGGCTCCGTGAGTCCCTGGCTCATGGCCGCGGGCGCCAAGACCGTCAGACCCCCGGATCTGCTGTGGAACGCGTGGACGGGGAACACGCGCACCCCCGACCTGGCCCTCGCGGTGAAGGAGGCCGAAAGCAGGGGATGGTGGATACTCATGGACGCCTGGACGCCCCCTCAGATTCGCTCCCGCGTGACGTCAGGCAGAAACATAATCATAAACGCCCCTGACTCCGACCGCGATTTCTTCGAATACCTCCACGATATCTACCTTCAAATCTGGTCCGCCGCTGTCGCCAACTAGTCTTCCCGCGCCGTATGAATACTCGGAAGCAATATACCGTATTAGGTCAGTTAAAGTCAGCTCTTATATACGCTTATATTGACTCTGAGACTGCGATTTTGCGCGCCCGCCGATGCCGGAAGCCAGCGCGGCTGACCCGCTGCTCCCGCGTATTTTTGCGCGGCTGCAGTTTTATATATCCCAATGGGCTTGATTCAGAATTTGAATGAGGGCATAAAAAAACCGCCTTGCGGCGGCGTTTCGGGACTCTTATATTTTTATCTCATGCGCGCTAAAGACCGAAGAAGTACGAACCCCACAGGCCGAAACTCAAGCCCACCAGGAATATCGCGGCGATGAGAGCCAGCACGACGAGCAATTCCTGAAGATCCCTTCCCTTCTTCTCTTCGGGAGGAAGGACGGGGTGTACGGCGTCTTTCAGCGGGAAACCGGTCTCGTCCGGGTGGATGAAATCGGGGAACGCGTACTCCCTGACCTCGGCCTCCAGCAGATCGGCTATCAGAGAGTCGAGGGTGTAAGCGATATTATTGAGCGCCTCTTCATGGGCATCCAGCGTATCTGGCTCTGTCTTTTCCGGTTCGGAAATTACTTCCTTCTGCTGAGTTTCCAACTCTCTCTCCATCCTGTCCAGCTTTTCCAGCAGGCTCTCGTGTCTGGCATTGATCTGAGGAGTGAATTGTACTATCTGCGCGGCCTCATGTCGAGACTCCCCTGACAAACTCTCGCCCGCGGCGGTCTCTTGCGGGGAAACGGCCTGATACGCCGGAGCGGACGGCATTTCTCCATGATAAGCACTCCTTACTGCCGCTGCCGCCGGGACTTTCGGAACTACGACGTTTTTCAGAACTTTTCCGCATATACGGCAGTAGCTGGAGTCCTCCAGGTTCAGCGCGCCGCATACCTCGCAGCTGAGCACAGAACCGGAAGCGATGTCCGAGATGTGAGGCTCCGCATAAAGATAATATCCGCAGGACGCGCATACACTCTCCTCCACGGGGTTCGCAAAACCGCAGTTATTGCAGAACACATCACAGCCCCCTCTCTATAATACCACCTACATCTCGAGGATACGGCCTCATAATGTAATTATAGATAAGAACCCGTATTCATGCAATCCATTTTTCGTATTTTTTCTAATTCTTTAGAATCATATTATGTTCGGCATATAGGATTATACTGCCTCACTGATTCTTGATATGTGCCTTGATTTCGTCCAGTGAAACTCTCGTGAGGTCGCCTCTGGGCAGTGTGGATAGGATGTCCCACGCCATATCCAGAGAATGTCCTATCTCCCTGTCCTCGTCTTTGCCCTGTTTCAGAAATTTGTTCTCGAACATCTCTCCGAACGCCAGAGACTGTTTGTCGATTTTCGACAGTTCATCCTCTCCGACCACTCCCGCCAGTGAGCGAACGTCCTGGACGTGACTGTACGAGGCAAAGAGCTGGCTTGCCACATTGGGGTGATCGTCCCGGGTGAATCCTCTGCCTATCCCGTCCTTCATGAGGCGCGACAGGCTCGTCAGGACGTCAATGGGAGGATATACGCCCTTGCCGTCGAGATCGCGGCCGAGGACTATCTGTCCCTCCGTTATGAAACCGGTGAGATCCGGTATCGGGTGCGTTATGTCGTCGTTGGGCATAGTCAGTATTGGAAGCTGGGTGACGCTGCCGCTCCTGCCCCGCACGACTCCGGCCCTCTCGTAGAGGGAGGCCAGGTCGCTGTAAAGATACGCCGGGTATCCCTTGCGGCTCGGGACTTCCCCGGCCGCCACTCCCAGTTCCCGGACGGCCTCGCAGTAACTCGTCATATCCGTAATGATGACGAGTACGTGGAGTCCCAGTTCGTAGGCCATATACTCAGCCGCCGACAGTGCCATCCGGGGCGTGGCTATGCGCTCTATGACCGGGTCGTCCGCCAGGTTCAGGTATGTCACGACATTGTTGGTCCTGCCTCGCTCCGCGAGTTCCCTGGTGAGGAACTCCGCGTCGTCGTGCTTTATGCCTATCCCCGCGAATACGACGGCAAAGTTCTCCGCCCCCATGAGACGCGCCTGGGTCGCTATCTGCACGGCCAGCTGATTGTGCGGGAGCCCGTTGCCGGAGAATATGGGCAGCTTCTGTCCCCTGATGAGGGTCGTGAGGGTGTCTATCGACGATATGCCGGTATGGATAAAATCTTTGGGGTACTGGCGTGCCATAGGGTTGAGAGGCATGCCGTTTACGTCCGTCCGCTTTCCGCCGAACACCGGGCCGCAGCCGTCCGCGGGTTCGCCGAGACCGTTGAAGGTCCGCCCGACTATTGACGGAGCGAGCTGTACCTGGAGCGTGCGGCCTAGGAGACGCACTCTCGTGCTGTCCGGGACCAGACTGTCCGTTCCGGAGAATACCTGCACCAGCGTCGCCTTCTCCGAGAGCGATACTATCCTGCCCCGGCGGACTTTGCCTCCGGGAGTCCGCACGTCGACCAGCTCCCCGTAAAAAGCGTCCGCGCCCGCGTTTTCAAGCAGGATAAAAGGGCCGGTCACCTGGGATATTCCTATATATTCCGACTGCGGCATTATCTTGTCCCTCCCTCTTCGCGGGTCCTCTCGGCGCCTACCCGCTTGAGGTGATTGTCGAGTTTCTTTCTGGCTCTTTCGAAGGACGATTTGTCCTC
>JAISWP010000076.1 GCA_031271065.1 Synergistaceae bacterium | reverse complement strand
CCCCCCCCCCCCCCCGGGTCGCGGGCGGAGTACGATCAGATACTCTCTGTCCGGCATCTGTCCGTCCTCGACGCCTATAATTTCTGCTCGGCGGTGATAGAAAACGCCGGGGAGTCTTTCTCCTGCTGGGACGCGGTCCTGCGCGGCGGCGGAAGGCTGTGGGGGCTCGCTGCGGACGACACCCACAATTTCTATCCGTTCGACTCTCCGGGAAACGACGCTTTCGGCGGCTATGTGATGGTGAAATCCGATTCTCTCGCCCTGGACGATATCATGGAGGCTTTTGCCCGCGGCAGCTTTTACTCCAGCTGCGGAGGCCCCGCCATCGAAGATTTTTTCGTGAGCGACGGAGACATCCATCTGCGCTGCTCCCCCGCCAAACGCATATATTTTTCGAGCCAGGCGCGGCACTATCGCTGGCTCATAGCCGAACGCGACGGCGAACTGATGACCGAGTTCATCTGCCCCCTCCGAGGCGGCGAGCTTTACGTCCGGGCCGAGTGTTTCGACGAACGCGGAAAAAAAAGTTTCACCAACCCTATATGGCTTGCGGAGCCGGACGGCGGCGTATAATACCGTCCGGCCCGCGTATGCGGTAAATTCCCGAGCCTGGCACTGCGCGCGCCGCGGGCGGTTTTGACTCTGCGCGCCCGGCGGAACGTGCTAAAATCTCCTCATGACGTACGGAAAGCCGCTTCTCAAAAAATTTCTTCTGATAGCCGCGGCGGCCTTCGCCGCGGGACTCGTCCCTTATTTTTGGCGGGTGATTTTCACGGAGCCCCACGAGATGACCGCCGCCCGTTATATATACGGGTCGCTCATATCCCTCGCGGAAGTGCTGTCCGGGTTTATCCCCCATATTGTGACGGTTTACGTAATCTTCATAGCCGTTTTGGTTTTTTTGGAGGAACGAAACCCGGACCGGACGATGCTCTGGCTGATGACCCTCATATTCCTGCCGGTGCTGGGAGTAGTCCTTTACATATTTCTCGGCCCCGATCTGAAAAGGATAAAAACGAAAAGACTGTTCAGGCCGGCGGTTTCCTACCCGGCTATAGAGGGCATGGAAAGCCGCGGCATGGATCCGGGCGTCCGGAAAACCGCGGCCCTCGCTTACAGGAGTTCGTCGTCGCGGATATGCGCCTGCAGCGAGGTACGGCTGCTCTTCGACGGGGCGGAGACCTTCGGGGCGGTAAAAAAAGAGCTGGCGCGCGCCCGGCGCTCTATCCACATGGAGTATTACATCTTCGATGACGACAGGCTGGGGCGGGAGATCGCCTCGATACTGTGCGAAAAGGCGTCCTCCGGCGTCACCGTCCGGCTCGCCACGGACGGATTCGGAAGCTGGAAAATGGGCCGCGAGCTGATACGAACCATGCAGAGAGCCGGAGTCAAATACAGCACGTTCATGCCGATCTCGTTCCCGTTTTTTCACAGCAGGCCGAATTTCCGCAATCATCGCAAAATTATAGTGATAGACGGGGAAACCGCGTTCACGGGAGGTATGAATATAGGGGTGGAGTACCTTGGCGAGGGACCTCTGGGGCATTGGCGCGACACCCATGTCATGCTTCGCGGCGAAGGAGCCCTGGCCCTGGACGATATATTCGCGTCGGACTGGAAGATCAGCGCCGGAGAACCCTTTCTTTCCGGCGAACCGCGCGCCCCCGGCCGCGGGGCGGAACTGTCCGGCAGCGCGCCGGCCGTTCCGCTTCAGATAGTTCCGAGCGGAGGGTCCGCCTGGCGCTCCATACGTCAGATGTATTTTATGATGATCACCTCCGCGCAGAAGAGGATATGGATAACGACTCCATATCTGATACCCGGAGAGGTTCTGGCGGAAGCTCTCCGGACCGCCGCTTTTTCCGGGTGTGACGTCAGGATACTGATCCCGGAAAAGAGCGATCATTTTCTGTCCCATTGGGCCGGTTTTTCGAACGTGGAAGACCTCCTGCGCTCAGGAGTGAGAATATGGCTCTACCGGAAAGGATTCGTGCACGCCAAGACACTGATCATGGACGACGCCATAGCCTCTGTGGGAACCGCCAACCTCGACAGCAGGAGCCTCGATATAAACTTAGAGGTGCAGGCGTTCATATACGACGGAAAGATATGCCGCGAGCTCTCCGAACGCTTCACGGACGACATGAGGGATTCCGCGGAGTGCCGTCTCGCGGACTGGGAGAAGCGTCCCCTCCGCTCGAAGATACTCGAGTCCGTCGGCCGTCTGTGGTCGTCTCAGGTATGAACGGCCGGTAAACGCGCGGCGCCTCATGCCCGTCGTCATACCCGCTGCGCGGGAGGGTTTGCGGCGTTTTTCCGTCTTCTGCGAAGGGGTATCCAGTAAAATATCTCGAGCAGCGTCATGACGGCGCCGGCTGCCGCCGAGATCGCCGTGAACGTCCAGGCGGTCCCCAGCATGGGCGAGAGGTATCCCACGAGAAGAGGCGTGAGAAAGAACCCCAGGTCGTAGAGCAAAAGCGCCGCCGCCGTCCCCTTGGGCCGCAGCGCCGGTTCCAGAGTATCGGACAGCAGAGCGTGGAACATCGGCCAGCCCGCCCCTATTCCCGTCCCATAAACGATCCCGCATATGATGAAAGTGTGCCGCGCCGGGAAAAAAGAGACCGCGATCATCGCGGCGGCCATCATGATACCGCACGGAGCGAGCAGGACGACGCGGGGCAGCGAGTTCAGGACGCGGGAGCCGGCCACCCGCACTATCACCGCAGCCACAGATCCGCTCGCCAGGAAATACGAGGCGGCCAATCCGTTTTCCCCCGCGAGAACGGACATGCTGACGACTATGGCGTCCACCAGGGCGATGAGAGTCCCGTTGAGGACTATCGCAAGAAATGTCCTCGAAGCCAGAAGCCCGCGATACGAACCCCACTCCTTTTTACCGGCGGCGCCGCGGGCGGATCCGGGAGAGCGGACCCGCCCGCCCAGTACCCAGCAGACCGCGCTCAGAACCGGTCCTATCGACAGATAGAGGTATTCGCGGGAACTGAGCAGGAACCACTCGCCCAGGGGCGCTGCCGTGGCCATCGGGAGCATGCCGCCCGCTGCCAGAAGCGCCAGCATTGTGCCTCTTGCCTTCTCGGAAACGCACATCGCCTGATGCGAAAAAAGACCTGTCGTGTAAAGGCCGAAACTGGCGCCGCTGAGAGCTCTGCCGATGAAAAGGAGTATGGGTGCTCTCGCCGGCAGGAGAATGAACGTCCCCGCGAAACTGGCAGCCCCGCTCCAGAGCAGCATTCTGCGTATTCCAAAATTTTCGAGCATCCACCCCCCGAACGGGCGGGCGAGCATCCCGGACAGAAAATACACGCCGAGTATCCACCCGGCAGCCTCGGGGGAGAGGCCATATCCCTGCAGCACGCTTCCGTACATCAGGTATACGTGTTCGACGGAGTGCATTGCGTAAAAGGGTAAAAATAAATTTAAAAGAAGCCTGGTATCATCCGACAACTCGCGAAAGCGCATCTATCATCAATTCTTTCCGCCTGCCGCCGAAATTTTATAAAGAGCGCGGCACAGGGCTGACGAGTGACTATGATAGCAGATGGCCGGAGTAATTTGCATCCGGAACAAAAAAGCCCCGGGCGCGTAACCGGCAAAGATGAGGTGTGAAGAACGCAGTTCAGGCCGACCTACGGAGCGGTCAGGGATATTCAGCGGGCAGACGCACTACTGCGGCCGACGCGTCCCGCTGCCTTTGCTGATGCGCGAACCGTCCCGGAGGGCGCTGTTCGGCGATATTATCACGGATTCGCCCTCGCTCAGGCCGTTTAGGACCTCATAATGATCCTTTCCTTTTAGCCCGATTTCAACCTCCCGGAGCTCCGCCCTTTCGGCCGCCGCGAACGCGTAATCGCGCCCGTTGAGTGAAAAGACCGCCTTTCGCGGAACCAAAAGCGCCGATTTTCTCTCGTCTGTAATGACGCTCAGGTCCACGTCGGCGCCCAGGCTGGGATAGCCGTCCGTCTCGATTTCGGCGGTCACCCTTTTCTGAGTCACGCCGAGTTCGGAGAGCACTTCCCTGACCTTAGCGTCGATACGGATGATCCTCCCCTCCTTCTCTGACGCGTCCAGTATCACCCTGTCCCCGATTTCGACTTTCGCCGCGTCGCTCTCTATGAGGTCCGCCTTGATATAGAGGTCTCCTGTGTCGGTTATCTCCATCAGCGGCGCGCCGGGCATCACCGTGTTCCCCTGAGCGGTGAAGATTTCCGTGATCAGCCCTGAAACCGGCGACTTCACCGTGTTCTCGGGGGCATCCTCCAGCGCGTCCGCTATGTCGAATAGTATCGCGTTCATCTGGGCCCTGAGATCGTTCACGGTCATCAGCGCCCGCTCCGCGTCCTGTGCGCTCGCGGCCCCACGCTGAAGGGACCTCAGGCGATCAGCCTCTTTCTGCGCCTGAGCTATCCGAACCTTGAGCCCCTCGGCCTGCGCGCGCATCCCCCTGACGCCGGGAGCGTCGCGCGGACTGTCGTTCGTCAGCAACAGATCGCCGGACGCCGCGGCGTCGCCCAATTTCACATGGAGTTCCGTTATTGTGCAGGAATGTCTGGCGGAAACGACGGTCACTCTGCGGGAGGCCACCGAACCGGTATCCTCCACTACCTCGCGGATCGGGCCGAAGGAGACGGGAGCGGTTTCCACGGAAACGATCGCGCCGCGATCGTAAACGTAAACGGCGCCCAGGACTGCCGCCGCCGCCGCGAGCAGATTCACGGCCCATTTGATCGTCCGAAGCAAAGCGGTCTTTCTTTTTCTCATGCGACGTTCCCTTTCGGCGCCCCTAAGCCCTGTTTTTCAGGGCGGCCAGAAAATCGAGGCTTTTTATCCTGCGCCATGCCGCCGCCTGAGCCATCACGATAAACAGCACGGTCAGCAGCGCCCCGTCCAGATAATTGACGCCCGACGCTCTCATCATAATAGTATATTGTTCGGTGCTGAACAAATCGCTGCTGTATTCGAGAAACAGCACGGCGAGCGGGGCTCCGGCGATGAAGCCGAGAAGCGTCACGACGCTGTTCTCGCGGAGCAGGAGCGAGAAAATTTCCCACTGGCTCATTCCCTGCACCCGCAGCGTTGAAAATTCCGTCTCCCGCTCGCCTATATTTATGACGGTGACCGAGTAGATCACTATCCCTCCAAGCAGGCCGGACAACGCGACGATGAACGCCAGAAAGGCGTTTATCATCCGCGTGTACTCCTTCAAAACAGACTGCGCGTCGCGCACCGAGACGACGGAAGAGACCGCCGGCAGTTCCATCAGGCTGTGGACCGCGTCCGGGTCGCCCGAATCGAGGAAGCACCCGGTCACCGCACCGGGTTCCAGAAAGTTCCGCGCCAGATAATCCATATCCGCGTAAGCCCGAGTGCCCAAAGCCTGATACACTATCCCGCTCACCGCCGCCCACCGGTCGTCCCTCTCGTAGAGATATGAATGGAGTTTAACGCTGTCCCCCACCCTTACGTCCAGCTTTTTCGCCGCGTAATCCGAGAGCAGAACGCCGTTGCGGGGAACCGGCAGGGGGCTGCCGTTTTTGTCTCGGAAGCGGTAGTATATCGTATCGCGCTCCAC
>JAISWP010000073.1 GCA_031271065.1 Synergistaceae bacterium | reverse complement strand
CGTCGTGAGGGTAGACGTATCCCTCTCCGTCGTTTCGCAGGTGATACGGGACCTCCATGATGCTGCCGGAGGTCACGGCGGATTCCGCCGCGAATATCGCGGTCGTGGCGCTGTTGCTTTTCGGCGCGGCGGCGAGGTATATCACAGCCTCGCTCAATATCAGCTTGGCTTCCGGCAGTCCGACCCTGTCGCACGCGGCGGCGGCGCTTTCGGCGATGACCAGCGCCATCGGGTCCGCGAGCCCAACGTCCTCCGACGCCAGTATGCAGAGCCTCCTGCATATAAATCGCACGTCGTCCCCTGAGGCTAGCATCCTCGCAAGCCAGTACAGAGCGGCGTCTGGGTCCGATCCTCTTATGCTCTTTATCAGTGCGGATATGACGGAGTAGTGGTCGGCGCTGGCCCTGTCGTAGCGAAGCGTCTGCCTTCCGGTCGCTTCGTCCGCGGCTGCGGCCGTCAGTTCGCGCCCTCCCCCCATCGCGACTCCTGTCGCGGCGGTTTCGAGCCGGGTGAGAGCCTGCCTGGCGTCTCCTCCGCAGAGGGACGCTATATGCCGCAGCGCGCCTTCCTCGCAGATCAGCCCGAGTTTCCCCAGCCCTCTTGTTTCGTCCGACACGGCTCTTTCGAGCAGTTTCAGTATATCGTCCTCGCTCAGAGGATTGAGGGTGTAGACTATCATGCGCGACAATAGCGTCTTGTTTATCTCGAACCAGGGATTTTCCGAGGTTGTGCCGGCCAGTATTATGTCGCCCCGTTCCACGGCCGGAAGCAGGACGTTCTGCTGACTGCTGTTCAAGTGGTATATCTCGTCCACGAACGCCACCGCCGACCTGCCGGAATCGGCCTTGTAGGCGGACGCGTCGTCCAGCAGCCCGCGAAGCTGGGAGACCTTGGCGCTGACGGCGTTGATCTCGAACAGCCTTCGGTCGGTCTCGTCCGCCATGAGCCGGACCAGTGTGGTCTTTCCTATGCCCGGGTTTCCGTATAGTATGCAGCTGGGGACCCGTCCGGCGTTTATGAGGGTTCTGAGTGGTTTGCCCGGCCCCAGTATGTGCTCCTGCCCCGCGTACTCGTCCAGGGTCCTGGGCCTCATCCGTTCCGCCAGGGGAGTTTCGTACACCTGTCCCTCGTCCGGGAATTCCAGCATCCCTTTCATCGTCTCACGCCCCGGCTGCCGATTCGACGAAATCCGCCAGCTCGTCCGCGCGGGGCGGTGGTTCGAGGGAGCCTCCGCCCTCGCGGACAGACGCGAAGGGCCATCTGGTCCGCAGAAACCTCCGGACGGCTTCTTTCATATCCAGTCCCATATACGACGGGTCAAAGGACGGGCTGCTCTTCCAGCAGGACGGTTCGAACCTGCCGTCCGGCGGCTCGAAACCGCCCACGCCCAGGGACGCGGCCGCCGCTATCCAGCTGTCGAGGGACGGTTTGCAGGTTTCTGGTATTTTGAGGGTGATTTTATAGGCGGACGCGAGAAATTTTCTGCCGAAGCGCAGGACGGTCTCCTGATATTCCCAGGGCACAATCTCCGACGCAGAGGATAACTCAGAAAGGAGTTCGCTCATAGATCTGCAGCGCAGCTCCAGCCATTTTTCCCAGCCCGGAGCAATTTCACTCCGGACCAGGACGCCTCTCATTCCAGCCCGGCGCGCGCCCATCATGTCATATATGTGGTCGCCTATGAGAAGGGTCTGCGCGGGGTCCGCGGACAGTTCCCCGCATACTTCGCAGAGGGCCCTGGGATCCGGTTTGACGCATCTGCCGTCGTCCCGTGAACGGACTGTACGGGGCAGAGTCATCCCCATGACCGCAGCGGCTTTTTCGATCGACTTTCCGCAGTTGCGGGAGACCACGGCCCAAGGTATTCCGGAACGCCCGACCCATTCGAGGACGGCTTCGGCCCCAGGCACAAATCTCGCCCGCTCCGCCCCGCGAAGCTCCATATCCTCCAGGTCCCTTTTGAGGCCGGCCCGGGCGGCCGGTTCCAGTGACGCCATATCCTCCAGCAGCATGGCCGGCCTGCCGCCGAAGTATTTCTTTCTGACTTCCGTAAAATCCAGATTGGTCTCGGCAATCACGCCGTCCCAGTCGAAAAGCGCGGCCGAGGCTTGAGAGGGCGACCAGAAGGGGGCCTTGAATGTCATACCGTAAGTCTCCTTGCGACAAAAACCCGCGATGCCGTGAACGGTTTGTCTTGACCCGCTCCTAAAAGGATAGGGAGTTCCCGGGCCTTGGCTTGTGCAGCGTACGCCGCTTCTGCCGGTCCGGAGCAACCCCCCGCGGGGTTAGAACGTTGGCTCAAGACTTTGCCCGTTACACGCACACCGCAGGAATTTGTTCGGTGAGAGCATTATAAGTCCTTATCGTCCAAAAAATCAAGCGTAGTGTCTCTGCCGCGCAATTCGGCGAGGGATTCCGCGATCAGGTCTCTTATCCACAGGCCGACTTCGGCGGTGCGGAGCAGTTCCCTGTCCTCCAGCACCTCGGCGAGTTCCTCCGTCGACAGGGAGAACTCGCTGCCGTTCACCCTGTGCACATATTTCCAGTTTATCTCAGGGTGTCCCATGAAAAGGGTCATGATAGTGGCCGGGATGTCGCCCAGAGGCGGCCTGTCTATGCTGCTGAAGGCGAATACGGCTTCGATGCGGGTACCGGCGCCCTGGGCCGAACGGATGGAAAACGCGCCGCCGCAGAGTTCCGCCGACTGCTTCAGGAACGGTATTCCCATGCCTACTCTGCGGGTCGTCCTGGTGGTGGTGAATGGATCCGCCACCCTGCTCAGGAAATCCGGAGACATCCCCCTGCCGTTGTCCTCGACGATCATCGTGAGCCTGTCGGCTCTTTCGTCCTCGTCTATCTCGACCGTCACGTCCGACGCGTCCGCGGCGGTACTGTTTTCCGCAATGTCCAGCACGTGCTGGGAGAGATCCTCTAGCATTCCGCCGCCTCCTGAGCGTTAAAAAATAATCTGCAGAAAACTGCCCGGCGGAACTTTTTGTGCGAGCCGGCGCGGGCTCGGCTCCGCCGCGCAGAAATAATTCCGCCGGCGGACTCATAATAACGGCAGACGGAGAATCGGTAAACCAACAAATCCGCAGATATTCTGGCGGCCTTCCGCTCTATCCTGCCCGAATGAACGCTTTGTGTATCGCTGCCCGGAATAGTAGGGTATAATCGTATCAGGCACAGGCAACAGGAGGTGGGAGAACTTGAACACGACGCATGCAGTCTGTATCCACTCTCATTTTTATCAGCCGCCGCGCGAGGACCCGTGGCTCGATTCCATATTGAAAGATCCTACGGCGGCTCCATACCACGACTGGAACGAATGTATCTGCGAACAGTGCTACAAGCCGAACATGGCGGCCCGCCTTCTCGATTCAAACGGTCATATCGCGCATATAATCAGCAATTACAGTCATTTGAGCTTCAACGTGGGGCCGACTCTCCACAGATGGATCGCCCGCCACGACCCATTGCTGGCCCTCGGGATAATGGAGGCCGACCGGCGGGCCGGGGACGCTCTCGGCGCGGGAGGGGCGATAGCCCAGGCTTATAATCATATGATACTGCCTCTGTCCGCAGACAGGGATATAAAGACCCAGGTGAAGTGGGGCGCCGCGGATTTCGAGCATCGTTTCCGCCGGAAGCCCTCCGGAATGTGGCTGCCGGAAACCGCTGCGGATACCCGGTCTCTCGAGGCGCTGGCCGCCGAGGGGATCGGTTTCACGATACTAGCCCCCCATCAGTGCGCGGCGGTGCGCCCTCCGGGGGGATCGTGGACCGAGACGCCCGGGGGGGAAGGACTGGACGTGACCAGGCCGTATCTCATGACCTTGCCGTCCGGCAGGGCGATCACCCTCGTCTTCTACCACGGAGGCATCGCCCACGATATCGCCTTCGGCGGTCTTTTGGACAGCGGCGATTTCTTCGCCGAATCGCTGATCAGAGAACTGCCCAGGGACGACGAGCCGAGGCTGCTCATGGTAGCCACTGACGGGGAGTCGTACGGTCATCATCATCATTTCGGCGAGATGGCTCTCGGGAGAGCGGCGCAGCTTCTCTGCGAGTCCTCCGATCTGATTATGGCTAACGCGGCGGCGTTTTTAAAACGTTATCCGGCCAGATGGCAGTGCCGCATAGCCGAGAACACGTCCTGGTCCTGCGCTCACGGAATAGAGCGGTGGAGAAGCAGCTGCGGCTGTCATACCGGGGGCGAACCCTGGTGGGATCAGTCCTGGCGCGCTCCCCTCCGGGACGCTCTGGACCGGCTGCGCGACAATATCGACGAAATTTACGATAAAGAGATGAAGCGTTTCTGCGACGATCCCTGGGCGCTCAGGGACGAAGCCGCAGCCCTCTACCTCGCCGACGGCGCGGCGGAGACTGAGACCGCGGAGGAACTGAAGGAGGTAAAACGCGCTTTTCTGCGCGGACGCTGCGGAGACCTGAACCCGGATGATACGGTCAAGGTTCTCTCCATGATAGAGGCCCAGAGGATGCGCATGTTCATGTACACGTCGTGCGGGTGGTTCTTCAATGACGTGTCGGGCATAGAGACCCGTCAGATACTGGCTTACGCCATCCGGGCCGCCGAGCACATACGGAACGTGTCGGGAAGGGACCTGGAGGGAAAATTCCTGGACGATCTCAGGGAGGTCAGGGGCAACAGCACCGAGCTTCCCACGGCGTTCGAGGTGGTTCGCCAGACCGTGTTTCCCAACAGGCGAACCATCCGCGACATAGCCGCCGCCGCCTCGCTGCTCAAGGCGGACAGGCTCTTTTATTCGTTTCGGATAGACAGGAAGGTCAAACGGTACCAGTCCGCCAATATGGATATGGACGTCTCCCGCATGATGGTGACCGACACGAGGACTCTCGAGGAGTGGGTGGGAAACTCAATGGTGATAACGACAGGAGGGCTCGACGATGTCTGCAGGCTCTCCGAGAAGGCCCTGCCCGATCCGTCGGAGGTCTGGCGTCACTTTTTCGTCGGAGATATCTTTTCCATCTCGAAATTCATAGAGAAAGAGTTCGAGTTCGGCCCGTGGCACTTCGCCGACCTTACCGCGGACGATCGGGATATCATAGTCAGAGAGCGGACGAAAAACGCCGAGAAGGAGCACATGGAGTACGCCCATAACCTTCTCGAGGACAACCAGCGGCTCCTGGTTCAGCTCAACCTTCTGCATGCCGGCTCGGAATCGTTCCTCGTCACTGCCGGCGAATTCGTGTACAGCCGCCTGGCGGACGACCTCTGCGCCGGGTCCGGCAGTATTCTGGAGATGCTCGAACACGGTTCGCGTCTTGAAGAATTGCTGTCCGAGGCTCATAATGTGGGCATATACCCTAAAATTTCAGTCCTTGCCCCTAAGATGGAGCAGGCTTTTTATGATAATCTGATAGAGGCCGATAGAAAAAATGACGAAAAGGCGCTGCGTAAACTTTTAGAACAGTGGAGGAGGGCAGTGGAACTTGCGATAGGCATTGACGGCTGGAGGCTTCAGAATGTCGTGTGGGGGATGCTGGAGGAAAAGACGGAGGCGCCTTCCGGGACCCTTTTGGAGTTCGCTGACGAGCTGGGATTCGCCACGCCGGGCAAATGACGGCGCGGGATAATATATACAGGCAAATATATAGAAGCGGAGGTTTTGTAAATTGTCGATACTGACGTACGGTGAGAACATCGCAACTTCTATGATGAGCACGATCGAGCGCAACCCTATTTTCAGGAGCGTCGGATATTTTTCGATGGAAATAGGGATTTCGCCGCATCTTCCGACCTATTCCGGGGGCCTCGGCATCCTGGCCGGCGATATATTGAAGAGCGCCGCCGATCTCGGCGTTCCCGCAGTAGGAGTCACGCTTTTGTATCGCAAGGGTTATTTCAGGCAGGAGCTCACCGAGGACGGAGCGCAGGTGGAAAAACCCGTCGAGTGGGAGCCCGATAAGCTCCTGACGAGGCTCGACAACAGGGTCGCCGTGACGCTGGAGGGCAGGACTATACAGGTCCGGGCTTGGGGCTACGTGTACGTCGGACATTCCGGCTATCCCCTTCCGATATATTTCCTCGACACCGACATCGACGAGAACACGCCGGGGGACCGCAGCCTGACGTGGGAGCTGTACGGCGGGGACGACCGCTACCGCCTCTGTCAGGAGATGATCCTCGGAGTGGCCGGTCTGCGCCTGCTGCGGGATTTGGGTTACAACAACATAAGGACGTTCCACCTGAACGAGGGGCACGCCGGTTTCATCTCCCTCGAACTTACCCGTGAACTGGGCTACGAGGACTACGAAAAGGTCCGTGACGAGGTCATATTCACCACTCACACTCCGGTCGCCGCCGGGCACGATTATTTCCCCTATGACCTCATCTCCCGCGTCGTGGAGGAGTCGAACGTTTCTCAGCTTAGAAGGATGCTGGGAGGAGGCGGGGTTTCCATGACGGATCTCGGCCTCAAGTTCAGCCACTACGTGAACGCCGTCTCGAAGAAGCACGCCGAAGTCAGCCGCAAGATGTTCGGCACCGACAAGGTGGATTTCGTGACGAACGGAGTACATTCCACGACCTGGACCTGTCCCGGTTTCGCCAGGCTCTATGACAAATATATACCGGCGTGGCGCAACGACCCCAGCCGCCTGATACAGGCCCTGCAGCTCCCGAGCGAGGAAGTTTGGAAGGCGCATCAGGCCGCGAAGATGCGGCTTTTTGCCAGAGTGCTGGAGGAGACCGGCGTCGAGTTCGACCCCGACGTGATGACGATCGGGTTTGCGCGCAGGGCGGCCACGTACAAGAGGGCCGATCTGCTCTTCACCGACGTGAAACGCCTCCTGGACGTTGGTTCCGGCCAGGTGCAGCTCATCTTCGCCGGCAAGGCGCACCCCCATGACCTGCCGGCCAAAGAGATAATAAAGCGCATCATAGATATATCGGATGAGATAGGTTCAGCCATACCGACGGTGTTCATGGAGAACTACAACATGGAACTGGCCCAGCTCTTGACGGCCGGAGTGGACCTGTGGCTCAACACCCCGATCAGGCCGCGCGAGGCCTCCGGGACCAGCGGGATGAAGTGCGTCCACAACGGGGTCATGAACTTCTCGGTGCTCGACGGGTGGTGGATAGAGGGTTGGATAGAGGATGTCACGGGCTGGTCGATAGGACCTGTCCCCACCGAAGTCGACCTCATTGAATACGACGAGAAACAGGACGCCATGGACCTCTACAACAAACTTGAGAGCAAGGTCATCCCGACATATTACAGCAATAGGAAGCAGTGGATATCGATGATGAAACACACGATAGCTCTGAACGCGAGCTATTTCAATACCCACAGAGTAGTCAAGGAATACTGCGAGAAGGCTTACGGCACAGTATTCCGCGGGCATTAGGAGGGGTTATTCGTATGAATGAGCTTGGCGCGCTCAAGGTACTCCACGCGGCGGTGGAGATGGCGCCGCTGGCAAAGCAGGGCGGACTGGGTGATGTGCTGGGCGCTCTGCCGAAGTCGCTGCGAAAGGGCGGAGCGGACGCCAGAGTGATACTGCCGGCTTTTCCGGGGGTCATGGAAAACGTGGAAAAGCATGGTTACAAATGTGAGCTGCTTCCGGAAAAAATTTACGCGGCCCTCAACTGGCGGGTGTACTCGGCGAGTGTGTACGAGGCCGAGGTGGAGGGTGTTCCGGTCTATCTTCTGGACCAGCCCGAACTCTTCACGAATCCGAACATCTACCCTCAGTCCCTCTCGCAGGCGTCGGTGATGCCCTTTGCCTTTCTGTCGATGGCGGCGCTGGAAATCCAAGGATGCACCGGCTGGAAGCCGGACATATTCCACGTGCACGACTGGACCGCGTCGATACTGCCGCTGATTCTCCGCTGGCATCGGCACTACCGCGCGATGCGCGCGGAATATGACGTTGTTTTTACCATACACAATCTCGCCCATCAGGGTATAGTCGATCCGTCGATGCTGACGTCGTGGGGCCTCACCCGCGACGCTTTCTCCATAGACGCGGCCGAGTTCTACGGTCAGGCCAATCTGCTTAAAGGGGCGGCAGTATCCTCCGACGCCATAACGACCGTCAGCCCCCATTATTCCTGGGACATCCAGACTCCGGAGGGAGGTTTCGGTCTGCACGGGGTATTTTCATCCCTCAAAGGCAAATTGAGCGGAATATTGAACGGCATCGACTACGACGTATGGAGCCCCTCGAACGACCCGCTCATCCCCGCCCGCTACAGCGCGGACGACATGAGCGGCAAGGCTGTCTGCCGGAAGAAGCTCGTAGAGCTGTGCAAATGGGAGGACGACAGCAAGCCCATATTGGCCTTTGTGGGCCGCCTGGTGCAGCAGAAGGGCATCGATATACTGTTCACGGCCCTCGACTGGCTGATGGTCGATAACTGCCGCGCCGTCGTCATCGGTTCGGGACTTCCTCAATACGAGGATTGGGCTCAGCAGTTCAGCCGCACGTATCCTGATTATTTCTGGTGCCTCACCGATTTCAACGATGAACTGGCGCATCTTGCCTATGCGGGCTCCGACATCACGGTCATGCCTTCCCTTTTCGAGCCCTGCGGCCTCTCTCAGCTCATAGGCATGTCCTACGGATCGGTGCCGGTCGTCCGAAGCACCGGAGGTCTCGCGGACACGGTCATAGATTACGATACTTTCAGCGACGGGACCGGATTCGTGTTCTCCGACTACTCGACGGACGAACTGCTCAAGGCGCTGTACAGGGCCTTCGACGCATATAACGACGAGCAGCGCTGGAAGAAGCTCGTTTTCAACGCGATGTCCTCGAATTTTTCGTGGGATTCGTCGACGTCGTCTTACATAGATCTCTACAAGGGGCTCAGAATAGGAGACTGACCGCGCTCGCGGCAAAGAGGGGGAGAATACGCAATGATGCAGGGAAGACATGGCCGGGTGCTGGCTTTGGTCCTGGCGGGAGGTAAAGGCGAACGACTGATGCCGCTTACGAAGTACCGTGCTAAGCCGGCCGTCCCTTTCGCCGCGAAATACCGCATCGTGGATTTCGCGCTGTCCAATCTAGTAAACAGCGGTATATACTCCATCTATTGTCTCACCCAGTTCAAAAGCCAATCCCTGCAGGAGCACATTACCCAGGGCTGGCAGTTCGGCGCCGCGCTGAGGGGCAGGAACTATTTCGTGAGCGTCGCGCCGGCTCAGATGTGGACAGACGAGCGCTGGTACGAGGGCACTGCGGACGCCATATATCAGAACCTGCACCTGGTGACGATGTTCAACGCCGACTACGTCTGCATATTCGCGGCGGACCACATCTACAAAATGGACATAGGCCAGATGCTCCAGTATCACTTCGACAGCAAAGCCGACATCACCGTGGCCGCCAACAGGGTCCCCGTGGGCGAGGCCTCGCAGTTCGGGTGCATATTGGCGGACGGCGACGGCAAGATCAACGGTTTTGTGGAAAAGCCGGCAAACCCGCCGGAGATAAAGTCGAGCCCAGGCTACAGTTACGTGTCTATGGGCAATTACATATTCTCGCGCGAGACGCTGGAGGAAGCCATTCTCACCGACAGCAAGAACGAGGCGAGTTCTCACGACTTCGGAAAGGACATTCTCCCCAACCTGTACGACAAGTGCAGTATGATGGCGTATGACTTCGCTACAAACGTGCTTCCGGGAAATGACAGGCCTTACTGGAAGGACGTGGGCACGCTGAAGGCGTATTGGGACGCTCACATGGATCTGCTCCAGCATCCGTCGGCGCTGACCCTTTACAACTCCCAGTGGCCGATACGCACCGTCTCTTTCTCCGATCCCCCGGGGTTCACGTATCCCGCCAAGGGTATGAGCAGTTCGGTCGAGGGATGCCTCCGCGCCGAGGCCAGCCAGGTCATGGGAGCTGTGGTCCATCGCTGCGTGCTGTCGCGCCATTGCGTGATAAACCCTGGCTCAGTCCTGGAGGAGTGTATAGTGGGGCAGGGAGTCGTCATAGGGGAGAACTGCAAGCTGCGCCGCGTGATAGTCGACTCACACAACGTGGTGCCGCCGAACACGGTCATCGGGTATAACTTGGAGAATGACGCGGAAAAATATTTCCTGGACCCCGATTCAGGCCTCGTGGTGGTTCCGATGCCCAAGATACAGCTCAGGAAAAATCTGCAGATGGACGGCGGCAGAAGATTCGCGGACGAGGAGATGTTCTCGTCGTTCTGACGTCCGGATATTCGCGCAAAAAAAATCGGATCCCGAGGGGGTCCGATTTTTTCTTTTGATTTTCGAGCCGGACAGAGGGTCTTTGGCTTGAAACCGGGGTACGGTCCCGGTCCTAGCGCTTTTCCTCCGCCGGATTTTCCTCTTCCTCCGAGTTGGACTTGGCAAGCCAGTGCCCCCAGTCGAAGCCCAGAGGACCGCTCACGACGTAGATTCCAGCGAGGGCGAGGGAGGCTTTCTCGCGCAGCATGACGAAGCATGAGACGATGAACATCGTAAGCAGGAGAGCTTTCATCCCATTGATGTTGCCGCGCCGCAGCAGTTTGAGGTTTCCGTAGGGTATCGTGGATATCATAAGGACGCCTATCCCGATCATGGCCGCCACCGCCAGCTGAGGCGTGAGCGGTATCCCCGCTATGACCAAAGAGGCCAGGGTCATGCCGCCGGCCGGGATCGGAAGCCCCTGGAACGGGCCTGTAACGTGCATCACGTTGAAACGCGCGAGGCGCAGCACTCCGCAGAGAGCGAAGAACGCGCACCCGAAAGCGCCTGGCATACCGCCCTCTATTCCTATGTATCTCGCGTACATGAGAAAGGCGGGCGCGGCTCCGAAAGAGAGCGCGTCCGCGAGGCTGTCGAGTTCCTCGCCGAAGGCGCTGCTGCCTCCGAGGCTGCGCGCTACCCTGCCGTCCATGTAGTCGAAAAACACCGCCATTATCAGCACAAGGGCCGAAGGCAGAAAATGCTTCTGGTAGGTGAGTATCAGGGAAAACATGCCGCATAACACGCTGCCGCTGGTTATCATGTTGGGAACTATCTTATTGAACGGAATATTCCGCACCCTTCTGCGCCGCTTCATTTACTGTTTATCACTCCTATCGCCGTTACGCCGGCTTTTACCTTTTCGCCGGTCCTCACAACCGGTTTTATTGACTCCGGCAGATATACGTCAACTTTAGAACCGAGCTTAATCATACCATATCGTTCGCCCCGCGCAAGATGCGCGCCTTTTTTTGTGTAACACGCTATGCGGCGAGCCATGATGCCGGCTATCTGCACTACTGTGGTCCTTCCGAAAGGGGTGTCGGCCCTCACGTAGAGCCTTTCGTTGACCTCGGAGGACTTCGGGGCTATTGCAAACCACTTCCTGCCCGGCACATAGACTATCTCCTCGACGACCCCGTCAGAAGGGAATCTGTTCACGTGGACGTCCAGGCCGCTCATGAATATTCCTATCTTGGTCGTATTGCCGGCGTAGGGATCGAACACCCGCTCCACCTCTACAACTTTCCCGTCGGCGGGGGCAAGCCATGTTCCATCTTTGCATATTTCATCCGGCGCCCGCTCCGGGTCCCTGTAAAACCAGACCGACAAAGCCAGCGGGAAAAAGAGGACCGCGGTTATAGCCGGCGAGATAAAATATCCTCCAGCCGCCATGAATGCGAGGGCGAATATGGATGGCAGGCCGGCGGGCGCTATGTGCAATATATCAAACCTCCTTGGACTCGGCTTCCGCTTTGATTATGCTGATGTCCGCCAAGGCGTCCCCGTCGTCCAGCTTGACGATGGTGTACCCCGTGGCGCTCCTGCTCAGGCTCGAAATCTCGGACGTCATCATCCTGATCACTCTGCCGTGACCGGAGATGAGCATTATCTCGTCGTCGTCCGCCACCCCCCAGGCTCCGATCAGATCCCCTGTTCTTCTGTTGAGCTTCATGGCCCGTACTCCGCCCGTCGCCCTGTGATGCGCGGTGAACTCGTCGTATGCGGTGCGCTTGCCGATGCCGTGCTCGCTTACAAAGAGCACCTGACGTCCCGGTATGATGACGTCGCATCCGACCACTCTGTCGCCCGATCCGAGTTTTATACCGCGTACTCCCTGCGCCGCGCGGCCCTGCGGACGGAATTCCTCCTCGCCGACCCTGAGCGTCTGCCCCTTCGCCGTGGTGAAGAGCAGTTCGTCGTGCCCGTTGGTTATCCGGACCCTCGCTATCTCGTCGTCCTCCTTGACGCCGAGCACGCGTCTGCCGGCCTTCGAGAGCCCTTCAAGCTCCTCGATGGGCATGCGTTTTGCCTGTCCCTGTTTCGTCACGAAGAATACGAATTCGGCGGATCCGTGGTTCATGTCGCGCAGGGCGACGACCTTCTCGCCCGGGTCGAGGGGAACTATCGAGCCGATAAGTTTCCCTTTACCGGTCTTGGGCTCGGGGAGGATGTAGCACTTCACTCCGAATATCCTGCCCCTGTTTGTAAACAGACAGAGCGTATTGTGGGTAGTAGTCGTCTTTATGAGCGATATCTCGTCCTCCGGCTTCGGAGTGGCGCCCTTGACTCCCTTGCCTCCGCGGGACTGGGTCTTGTAGTCCTGAAGCGGCATGCGGCGGATATAACCGTCGCGGCTTAAGACCACGACTATCTCGGCCTCGGGTATGAGATCCTCGGTCGTGAAGTCGTCCACCGAATCCTGTATCTCGGTGCGCCTCTTGTCGGAGTAGGATTTTTTGACCTGCCGCAGTTCGTCCTCGATCACCGCGTCTAAGACCGACGGGTTGCCGAGGATTGTGCGGTAACGCTCTATGTCGGCCAGAAGGGAGGCCAGTTCCTCCTCCAGTTTGCTGCGCTCCAGTCCGGTGAGGCGCTGGAGGCGCATTTCGAGGATGGCGGTGGCCTGTATCCCGGTGAAATTCAGCTGCGACACGAGATTTTCCCTTGCCGCAGGCACGTCCTTCGCGGCCCGGATTATGCGGATGACCTCGTCGATATGGTCCAGAGCCCTGACGAGCCCCTCAACTATATGAGCTCGTTCCTCCGCCTTGCGCAGCCTGTATTCGGTGCGCCGTCTCACGACGTTCCTCCGGTGTTCCAGGAATACCTCTATCAGGCGTTTCAGGCCCATTTCGACCGGCCTGCCGTTCACCAGAGCCAGATTTATCACGCCGAAGGTCGTCTGAAGCTGAGTGCGGTTGTAAAGCTGACGGAGCACGAGGTTCGGGTCGGCGTCGCGGTGCAGCTCCATCACTATCCTCATACCGGTCCTGTCGGATTCGTCGCGCATTTCGGTGATGCCGTCTATGAGGCCCGTCTGCGCGCATTTCGCTATGACCTCTATGAGAGCGGTCTTGTTGACCATGTAGGGGATTTCGGTTATGACGACGGCGTTTCTGCCGCGTTTTATCTCCTCCGTGCCGGCCTTTCCTCGGCAGACGAGTTTGCCTCTTCCTGTGGAATACGCCTCTACTATTCCGTCCCGTCCCAGTATTACGCCGCCGGTGGGGAAGTCGGGCCCGGGGATTATCTCCATAAGCTCTCCCAGTTCGATTTCCGGGGAGCTGAGAACGGCGCAGCAGGCGTCTATCACTTCGCCGATGTTATGGGGAGGGATGTTGGACGCCATTCCCACCGCTATGCCGGAACTGCCGTTGACCAGAAGGTTTGGGACAAGGGAGGGGAGAAGGACCGGTTCTTTGAGGGATTCGTCGAAATTCGGCGCCCAGTCAACCGTCTCTTCGTCTATATTTTCCAGCATATCCTCGCCCAGCGAGGCGAGGCGCGCCTCCGTGTAACGCATGGCCGCCGGTTCGTCTCCGTCGATGGAGCCGAAGTTTCCCTGCCCGTTCACGAGAGGGTAGCGCATGTTGAAATCCTGCGCCATACGGGCCATAGTGCCATAGATGGCCGAGTCGCCGTGCGGATGGTATTTACCCATAGTATCCCCAACTACGCGGGCCGATTTTTTGAAGGATTGGCCGTGCCGCAGCCCCAGTTCGAGCATGGTGTAAAGGATCCGCCTCTGCACCGGTTTGAGCCCGTCTCTGGCATCCGGTATAGCGCGCCCGACGATGACGCTCATAGCGTAGTCGAGATAGCTGTGCTTTATCTCTTCCTCTATGGGCAGGGAAAGTATCCTGTCGAAGAGGTTATGCTGTCCTTTGTCGTTGTCCATCCACATTCCCCCAGAAAAATGATCCGCTCACGCCCGCAAAAATTAAGCGGCGGTACTCCGCCGCTTGGAGATCTGTATTAATTTTATCATGATAGGTACGGTTTTGCGGAGATAAGTTGGATGATTTTTCAGACGGTTATCGGGAAAAAAGGTGTCAGCACACGGGATTCCACCG
>JAISWP010000021.1 GCA_031271065.1 Synergistaceae bacterium | reverse complement strand
ACGGGAGATGTTTCGTATTGTTTCACGTGAAACATCTCGAACCTCGATGGCGCGTCCACGAAATAGAGAAAGAGCACGGAAAATATCATCTGGAGGCATACCGCCGTCAGAAATATTTTCCGTGCATGTCGAATTGGATTTCTCCTTTTCCTGATTAAATGGTTCACTTACTCTCGGTTTCTCGTCAGCGTATCGTTATCCAGGATGTCTCTCCGATGCTGCGTGTTCCAGGCGAATACATCCCCTCGGCGGATATCGGAGGAAGAATGAAACTGCCAGGCGTCACTGCTCTCATGGTGAATTCCCACTTGAATTTTTTCCCCATGGAATCCACAAAAAGGAGCAGTCTGTCGTCTCTCATCTCCGTCCTCGATATGCCGTACACATAAGGATCGTTCTCGTATTCATTGCCGGAATCGATGAGCCTTGGATTTTCTATCTCCAACCCTCCGGCCAGAGGCAGGGAAACTACTATATCCTGCGCTTCTCCCGACAGCGGACAAAGCGTCACGACCCCTTTGATTTTGGAGCCGCTTTCGACTGGCGTATCTTTTGTGATCAAAAATCCTCGGGAATCGTAGTATTCCACCGTCGCTTCCAATCCCGAGTCAACGGGAGACGGTTTTTCGGAAGGCACTCCGTCGGCTGTCCATCTGACGTATCCATTGCCTGTTCCGCTGTTCTTGACAGTAACGCGGGTGACGTCTTCGCCCAAAGATTCTGATAAGCTGTCGTCTCCAGCCGCGGTCAGAGCTTCGGCTCCATCTCTGGACAGAGTCAGTATCGCGTCTCCCTCATCCCTATGCGCTGCGAAGAAGTCGGCGAGAGTCAGCATGGACCACGCCGCCTCCTGGGTCGTATACCACCGAGTCGATTCGAAGGCTGACAACAGTTCCGAGGCGGCGGCGACAGCGCTGGGAGATGACGGATCTATCTGATTCCAGGCCATCAGGTTAATAGCCTTCGTGCGGAGAAAAGAGTTATAGTTTAACGTCTTTTCGGCGGTGCTCTGCGCTATGGGCGGCAGGTTTTCCCCTAAAAGAGATGAAGCGGCGCCCGCATCACGGGAAGCCGCGTACGCCGCGGCCAAAAGCATCCTGCCGTATTGCGGCATGGATGATATATTGTCGCGCAGGTAGGACATCCAGGCGAGAGGGGCTTCTCCCCGAAGTGTCAGCACGTATGCCGCATAGGCTCTCACCGCGAGATCGCCGCTGTAAATATACTTCTCCGAGGCGTCCGGAGGCAGGGAGATCAGGTATCTCAAATAATCGATGCTTCCGCTGAGAGTTTGAGCTGGAACGTCCCATCCTCTTTTTTCAGCTTCTGTGAGGAAGTGGGCCGTATATACGCTCGTCCAGCTGGAAACGGAACTCCCGGGCCAAGAGGTAAACGCTCCATTATACAGCTGCATCGACTGTATTCTCATTATTACCCGGGATATAGAGTATTCCAGCTGCTCTTTGGAGGCAAGTTTCGGATCGATTTTTGCAATCAGGTCGGGAAGAGAGATCATGCTCCAGCCAGCCGAGACGGTCTGTTCGAGACATCCGTAAGGATATTCGCAAAGAAATTTCGCCGCGTCCGATATTCCCACCAGAGGCAGACCGGACATAGTCAAGAGCGCTCGCCTAGTCCCAGGGAACCAATCGGAGGGAAGTTCGATTTCACGTGATTCACCGGGGTCGATGGTAATAGATCCGCTTTTCGTTATCCTGGGATACGGAGGCCGCACTGCTATTTCTGTCGCCTGCTCCTGAGACTCTTCGCCGTATTTTGTGCGAAGCCGCACGCCGGCGACTCCCGATTCTTTATCCGCCTTGAGTGTCAGGACCGTCACCGTTGGTTTCTCACCAGCCTCCAATGTGTATTTCCGGCTGTAAGTTTTGTCATTCCCGGTTTGATTTCCCGCGGCCGCTGTGATGGATATCGGTCCTGATATATTCAGTTCAACGGATATATCGATGGTTTTCCCTGTCCTGTTGAATAGCTGCAGCTGGGATTCCATGACATCGTCCGGCGCCAGAATGCGAGGCAGGGTAACTTCGGTCACCACATCTCTGGCGATCGTGTGAACTCCTTCGGATGATCCGAACTCGCCCTTCGACGCGGCGACAGCCATCAGCCGCGCGCTTCCGGCAAATTCGGGAACGTCGATGGTGAAATCTGCCCTGCCGTTTTCATCGGTCATGACTCTCTGGACCAGGGTCAGTATCCTGAAACGGTTTGCGCGAACCGGCGACATGGACGCCTTCAGCGTGGACTCCATTGCATCGTCGCCGTCGCCGCCTGGGCTCAGAACGGCCGGCGGTTTGAGGTAGATGGGCATCAGCTCAGTGTATATATCGTACGCTCTGAGAGTAAGCGCCCTCATAGCGGTGTAGTATTTGTAAAAATCGGGAGTCTGATAACGGGTCAGGCCCAATACTCCTTCGTCCACGAGGATAATTGCCGCCTCGCCCCTGACCCCTCTGCCGGTCTTGTCTTTTAGCTGGACGGTGAATTTATTTTCCTCTGCGGGTTTTATGCGATCCGGCGCGGCTATGGAAACGTCAAGTCTGCGATCGCTGCAGTCTACTTTGAGAGGCACGGCTCCGAATGACCTGTGCGCCGACCAGGTGTCCTCCGGTATGGCCGCTCTTATCATATGAGCGGTGACCCAGGCGTTTGGAGCCATATCCTCCGTGACTTCGAACGAGAAAGAGGGGGTTTTCCCGCTTGCCGTGTCATAGTGGAGGATGGAATCCGTCTCCACCGACAGCAGCGCGGTCCCCTCGAAGGAACCCGATATAGTGGCGGTGGCGCGTTCGCCCGGAGCATATATCTCCTTGTCCAGCTTTATCGTAAGGGTTTCCGGAAGTGCGGCGTCACCGTCATCGTAACCCCATCCCCATCTCGCGTCGTATACGTAAAAGTCAGCTGACGCCCTCATCTCGCCGCCGGGGTTTTCCAGTACCACTGAATAGAAACCGCCGTGTGCGAATTTGAGCGAGGATTCAGCATATCCCTTTTCGAACTCCACGGGCTTTTTGTCGTACTGTTCAACAGGGATGTTCTCGGAGCGAAGTTCAGAACGGCGCTCTTTTCCGGAGGTCGTCATTATTCTGCGCGTTATTCTCTGATATACCGTCATCGTCACCCCTTCGGGATCGAGAGGTTTCCCGTTCGTGTCTATCGCCGCGAAAGCAAAGGGTATCTCCGTATTGGTGACGAGATTTTCACCCGCGTATTTGATGCCCAGCATTGAGCGCCTCGGATAGTAGGGCAGGTTTATGCTTTTATAGACCCATCTCCCTCCGTCTTCCCTGACGCCGATCCGGTACGATACATCGAGCATCGACGCGGCGTTTTCTTCAAACGGCGCAAGAGTTACCGAAGCCTTTCCCTCGGGAGACAGCGCGCCTGATGTCTCTATACCGTTTCTTTGCGAAAACGCCACCCTCCTGTCAGAGAAAGAATAACCCTGCCAATCGGGATGATAGTATTCCCGGGGAATAAGTGAACTTTCTATTTCGTAGCTCAGCCCGTCCCCTGCGGCGCCGAAAAGATATTCCGCGTAGATATCCAGATCAGGTGAATCTCCGAAGAACAGTTCTTTCGTATCGCCGGACACCTCCACCTTTATCTTAGGAGGGGCGAAATCCTCGACGCGAAATTCGCCGCTTGCTATGGGGATATTTTCTCCCGGTATTAGAACATCGGCCCGCCACGTTCCCGATGGAGCGGAATCGCTCAGCTGTATGTCGGAGGACCCCATTCCCATTTCCGAGAGCGTCACGGATGTGCTGCTCCACTCCCTGCCCGTGGACGAATAAATCTTGAGCTGTACCGGGAAGGGTTTCTCCGGAGTCAGATCGGAGGCGCGTATCAGCATCTGAACAGGGACAGTCTCTCCGGGGCGGAATACGCCGCGCGGAGTGTAGCAGATCCCCTGATATTCTCCGCGCAGGTATGGTCTTCCAGCGTAGTTTTCATCCCCCGCCTGCCAGATATTGCCGTTGAATCTGAGGATTGAAATATCATCCCCTTGTTCGAGAACTGCCATCACGGGCCAAAGGTTTGACTCCCAGTAATCATCACGGGCTATAACGCATACTCCATGTTCGTCCGTCACGCCGGTCGCGGCCAATTGGTTTGCGGAGGTAAAGAGGCTCACTTTGACGTCTTTGAGCGGGCGGCCTTCCGTGAGGGAGTTGGCCCATATCAGCGC
>JAISWP010000018.1 GCA_031271065.1 Synergistaceae bacterium | reverse complement strand
AGAGGTTTACCTGACGCCGCCCCGGAGCCAGAGTACGTGCTTTATCCCCTAAAACTCCAAATAAAATCAGTTCGGTTACATTGCGGAAATAAAACCCTACGCCACGGCCGTCAGGTTCGCCGTCTTTGCGAATTTTTTCCCACACGATATTTGTTTTATACTGGAATCCCCAGGATTGCATCACTTCGAGCCCTAGCGGCAATAATGCGTTAGGTATCCAGAGGTATAAATGGCACGGAGTACCGGCGGCCTTCCGCACTGGTATAGCTTTGATTTCATCAATGCTCAGTGTGGAATATCTATTCAGCCTCTTATGTTCCGGAGCCATTTTTCCCGTTCTGTTCTGGAATTGCCATGGAGGATCAGCGAGAATGGTTCTGAATTTACGACCATTGCAAAAATTTTCCAAATCGTATTCGCTGTGATAATTTGGATCGTGCGCCGACATTATTTCATACCTCAATCGATTATCGCTGCCGGAGTTATACCTATGGCTAACAATGGACAACCCCCGTGTCTGCCCGAACTGATACGTGGAAGTAATTTACCCATCCACGTAGTGCCTGCTCCGTACCTGTGCTTGACGTTCAGCTCTGTTGTTCAATATATTTTTTATATTATACTATGCAGGGCAGATATTAAACGCTTTGACAGGCCAGGCGCCAGTGATACGTGTGATTTTATTTTGACAGAGCATCCCTGCGCTGCGGGCAGTTTCGCCGCCCTGCCCTTTTTCTGTCCGATGAGTTCAGCTTTATGGCGGGGTGTAGAAGTGACAGTATGTCGGCAGTATCATCTGAGGTTCCTCATTTAGTGCGGTGATGTGATGGCGGGCAGTGACGAAATGCGCGCCCGGGCGTCGGCGCTTTCGGGGCGCGCCAGAGAGACGGCGCTTCTGCTGTGTTCCGGGAATTATGGCGGCGAGCTCACGAGGGCGCTCTGGCTGCCCGGCATATCCCATATCTCGGAGATATTCGCCCCCGGACGGGACGAGTACGCCGCGCTGGAGGCTTTGGCCGGTGAGGATAACGCCCGGCTGGCGCGCGATATGTGGGTCGGCTCCACGAACGGCCCGTACATGGAATCCTCCCGGGGTGCGCGTTCGTATCGGTCGAGCCGTCACAGCGCCGCCTACGTACACGGCGCTGTCCGCGTTCTTCAGGCGTTCATTCCGGCCGCCGCGGGCGGTTTTTCCCTGGATCGCTGCCTCGATGAAAAGTCTAAGGGGAACGAGTCCTCTCCAGTTGAGCGAAGTTTTGTTCCCCACGCTATAGCTGCCTCCCTCGACAGACGCGACGAGGCTTCCGAGGGTATACTGCGGCGCGTTCGGGATATCCTGTCGGGTCCCTTTGCGGAGGCCGCCGCGCCGGATATGATACTGGGACTCATGAAATCAACCAGGGAGGACGCTGCCGATATAGTCTGCGGCCTGCTGTCCGGGTCGAGCCCGGGAGGGTGGCCGCGGCGTTTTTCGGCCGAACTCATAGACCGCGGGTCCCGGCAGACATTCGAGCGCGCGCTGAAATTCATACTGGAAACAGGGCTTGTGAAAGACGCGGACCTGTCGGGACGTCTGCTGGCCTGTACCGGGATATATTCCCCATTGCGGCCCGCGGCGGCGGAACGCCTTCTCGAACATGCCCTCAGGTGCGTCTCGGACGACGATTTTTGCAGGAATTCGCTCTCCGGCGCCGCAGACCCGCTCGAGACGTCGATAGCGCTTTGGCGCTTGGCGTGGCGCGGAATAGAACTGGGGGAGGCCGGGGCGAAAAATATCCTGCTGGGAAGATTTGCCCGCCGGCAGAAGCTGGCGGCTTTATATTTTGCCGCCTGGCTCACCCTCCCGGGAGTCCAGTACGAGATAGCCCGTCCCTGCCTCGATGACCCCGGCATCACGAAAGACGCCGAGATGATGGCATGGGTCGTGGAATGTCTGAAGTGGCCCGCGCCCAGCAGGTTCGCAGTCACCGAAGGTCCTCGGAGCCCTTATATAAGATTTGTCGATCAGGGGATCATCCGGCTGTCGAAAGACGAACTCATCTCTTATTTCGCCGCGCTCAAAAAATGCGCGGACTCGTATCCGGGCGGAAAGCGCGGCACGGTTTTCAGCGGCAGCGCAGCGGACGGAGTGAAGATGGAATATTCCAGATCGGACGTATTCGGCATAATGTTCGGCATAGCGGAGAGAAGGACAGAGCCCAAGCCGCCGGACCGTCCGGGCGGTCTCATAAGGCAGATGAAACGCTTTGGGATAGATATTCCGATCACCGACCGCGGCGCTGCCGAGACGCCGCTGCCAGACTGGCTTGACGAGGCCGTCATGGAAACTGACGGCGGCGGAGTGCCCCCCAGAGATTCGCTGTGCCGTCTCATGAGCGCGATGGACCCTCCGTCGAGGGCGCATTTTGTGTCATCGGTCGTCATGAGCGGAATGTCCCCGGTGCAGCGCCGGGCTCTGACGGCCTCGCTGGCGGACCGGAATCCGGGGGTGCGCCAGTCCGCGTGGAACTGGGCGATGACCTCTGATTTTTCTGGTGAAGAGATACTGGAGATAGAGGGTTTTCTCAGCGCGAAAGACGCCGGAGTCAGGCGTCCCATATTGCTTAAACTGCTCATGCAGCCGGAGGATGAACTGGAGGCGTCCCTGCGCAGACTGTACGGGGACGGGGACGTTATGCGCCGCGCCGCCGCCGAGGAGATGTCGGCGATATTATCCCGC
This sequence comes from Synergistaceae bacterium, assembly GCA_031271065.1. Classification (GTDB taxonomy): domain Bacteria; phylum Synergistota; class Synergistia; order Synergistales; family Synergistaceae; genus JAIRKI01. The sequence continues at coordinate 2,986 of JAISWP010000018.1, read as the reverse complement.
GTCCGGTCCGGGGCCGGCGCCCCTCACGCGCCGGCCGTTCCGGACCGGGGCACATTAGGGGGGTCTGCCCGCGAGGTTCCGGTCCTCCCGCTTCCGGACGCGTCGGATACTTTGAGGTTTCCCGCGCTGCTGGGGATGGATAATGTCGGGGAAATGATCCGCCGCGTATCCGCGATGTATTCCGCTATGAACGATATTCTCCGCGAGGGGCGCGCGCCGGCCGACTGGGAGAAGATCGCGGACAGCGCCGGTGTTCCGGGGCCGCTCCAATTTTTAGTGTCGGCGGTCGTTTTTCTGGCCGATTGCGCCCGGTGCTCGGACATACTGGACGCGATGCCCGGAGGCTCTGATCTCGCCGAGTTTTCCAGCCAAGTCTGCAGGATGCAGCTTCCGGGCGGCCGGTTCGAGCACGCCTCGCGCGTTACCGGGATCGTCCGGGAGGCGGCCGCGAAAACTTCAGCCCGCGGGATATATCAGCCCGTCAGGAACCTCGCTCTCTGGATGATGAAAAACAGAGGCGCGTTCGAGTCGGAGGAAAAGGACATGAAGCGGTACTCGGAGCTCGTGAGTTCCGCGTTGAGTGTCATGCGCGCCGTAGTGCCGGAAAGGCTCAGTTTTTCCGGGGATTTTCCGGCGGGCTTCCCCGGCGCCGGTGAGATATTCTCCGACTGTTTCGGGATCATGTGCGCGTGGAGCTATGAGGATCCTAAGACCGCTGAGATGATACCGGCCTGTGATCTGGCTCACGCATACAGGCTGGGGCTGCTGTCTCGCAGGGACATGACCCGTTTCGTCATGCGCGTAGCCCCCGAGAGCGGCGTGATGGGCGGCGAGGACGGGTTCACGTCGCCCGGAATGGAGTACCTGCGGAAGATATTTCCGGAGATGTACGGCGAAGTCGTGGACCCCATAGTCCAGTTAACCGCCGATGTGGAAAAGGAGCGCGGCGAGACGCCGACGGACGTCAGCGGCATAGCCCGGACGCTGCTTCACATACCGGGAACCAGACATTTTGCCGACATCCTGGAAAAGATGGGGGGCGAGCCCTTCGATATCAGGGTCAAAGACCGGCTATGGGATGGGGACGGCAGGAATGTGATGTTCAGCCGCCTGCTGTATAGAACTTATCCGGCGAAAGGCGAAGATGCGGACACATTCCGCGATTTGATGCAGGGCAGGAACATCCGGGCCGACGCGCTGGCGGAAAGCGCCCTGTTCGCCCCTCAGTGGAGGGAGACGATTGCGGAATATCTCGGATGGGATGGGTTTGAGAGCGCCTGCTGGTTCTTCCGCGCTCACTCGGGAGAGGCATTTTCGGCCCGGGAAGAGAGCGAGATCGCCTTGTATTCACCCATACCGCCGGAGGATTTCGCCGACGGGGCCTTCGACGCCGTATGGTTCGCGCGGATTATGGACAGCTTGGGGGAGAATCGCTTCGAGACGGTCTGCCGCGCCGCCCTCCTTGTCTCCGGCAGGGAAGTTAAAAAGCGCCTGAAGATGATGGCGGACGCGGTCACGGGAAAACTTGCCGCGGCGGAGGTGAAGCGCCGCGCCGCAGAGCACGGCAGCGCGAACCATACTCTCGCGTACAGTCTCATCCCCTTAGGCCGCTCGAACCCGGAGGCTGATTCCCGCAGGAGGTACGGCCTGCTCCAGAAATTTCTGCGGGACGCCGTCCTGAATTATGACGCCGGCAGAGTCAGGACAATTGAGGTCGCCGAGGCGAATCTCGCCCGCAGCGCATGTCTCGGCGACGCGGCTCGCCTTGCCATGAGGGTGGGGGATTCTGCCGGCATCTTCGGGGATTTTCTCTTTCCCCGCGCTTTCGGAGATGTCGAGGTATGTCTTGCCGCAGACGGCTCGTTCCCTCCGCGCATATCGGTGCGCAGGGGCGAAAAGCCTGCTGGGAGGATACCGCCGCAGATTCGCGGCGACCCCCATGTCCGCGCGCTGCGGAATATCGCTTCCGAAGCGGAGCGATCCCATCTGCGCTTCTGCCGTTTTCTCGAACGGGCGATGGAGCGCGGGACGCTCTTTTCGTCCGAGGAGCTCCGCGCGTCGCTGAAACATCCCATACTGGGACCGATCGTAAAACATCTGGTCTTTGTGTCCGCCGGGGACGCGCCGGACCAGTTTTTCACGGCGGACGAGCTTCCCGCCCGGGGCAGTTTCCTCGTCGCTCACCCGGTCCACCTGTATAGATCCGGAACTTGGAACGGCTGGCAGAGCAGGATGTTCGACGAGCGCGCGATACAGCCGTTCAGACAGATTTTCCGCGAACTGTACCTGTTTATAGGAGAGGAACCGGACAGGCTGACGACGGACAGGTACAGGGAAAGAAGCGTCAGGATATCGTCCGGCATGGATGTTATGAGGCCCAGAGGATGGGCCGCCTGCCGGACTGGACTTCGGAAGGTATTTTTGGACAAAGGCCTGATTGCGGCGGCGGAGGCCTCCGGGAACTGGTTTGAGGCTGAGAAAGGATATATTTCGACCGTCGGCGGAGTGTCGTTTTCAACGGTTTCCGGCGAGGCGGCGCCGGTGCGGAGCGTCCCGGCGGCCTTATTTTCCGAGGTGATGAGGGATGTCGATCTGCTGGTGAGCGAAGCGAACCCGGACGAAACCCCGGAGGCGAGCGGCGCTGTGATGGAGCTGCGATCCGCCCTTGCCCGGGAGACGGTGAGGATTCTCGGCCTCAAAGAGGTGAGAGTCGCCTATGACAGGGTATTCGTCACCGGCGCGAGGGACTGCACCATACATCTGGGCAGCGGGGCCGTGTATATGACGGGTCACGGCGCCCTCTTTCTGTCCCGCGCCGCCGAACGCGAGAGGAAACGTCTGTTCCTGCCGTTCCAGGACGACGACCCGGAAACCGCCGGCATCCTGTCGAAAATTCTTCTCTGCGCCGACGAGAAAAAGATGAAAGACCCTGAGATATTCAGCCCCTCTCATGAGACCCGATAAAAAACCCGTCGCCGCGTTTTGC
>JAISWP010000181.1 GCA_031271065.1 Synergistaceae bacterium | reverse complement strand
CGGCATCGTTGCTTTAGCCATGTTTCGCACCCCCAATTGACAACTAAAAAGGGTACGGTTTTCAGTGCTGTTTTTTTATGACGCAACGATTCCTTTTTCGGTGCTGTTTTTTTTGATGCGATGCGCCACTTGATTTTTGAGATTGTGTTGTGGTAATATCCCCTCGCTAGTTATTCAGTTCAAACATATATAAATTCCTGATAATTGTATGTTTGTGCAGATTATAAACAAAATAATTCAAGGAAATATACTTTTATAACATATATAAGTGCAATAAAACTAATAGCAGACGCGTGCTTTCGAGAGGAGAAAAGCAAAATACTTAAAATAGCTGTTTATGGAAAAGGCGGCATCGGAAAGTCCACCACCACGGCCAACGTCTCCGCGGCTCTGGCCGATATGGGCTTGTCGGTGATGCAGATCGGCTGCGATCCTAAGGCGGATTCGACAAGCGGACTCACGGGAGGGCATGGAATAACTACCGTGCTGGACGCCATTCGAGGCTCTGCGGGAGAAGTCACGCTGAATCAGATCGTCGCCCGGGGATACAAAAATATACTGTGCGTGGAGGCGGGGGGACCGACGCCGGGCGTAGGATGCGCCGGCAGGGGCATCATCACGGCGTTCGAAAAACTCGAGGAACTGGGCGCGTATGAACTCTGCAAACCCGACGTGATCCTCTATGACGTTCTGGGCGATGTGGTATGCGGCGGATTCGCGATGCCCATACGCGGAGGTTACGCGCGGAAAATTTTCATAGTGACCTCCGGAGAGAAGATGGCGATATACGCGGCCGCGAACATCGCTATGGCGGTGTCGAATTTCAAGAGCCGAGGCTACGCCGAACTGTCCGGGCTGATCGTGAACAGCCGGAACACCCCGGACGAGATGGAAAGAGTCGGGGAACTGGCGTCGGATATAGGCGCGCCAGTCACGAAGGTCATACCCCGGAGCGATTGGGTGCAAAAGGCGGAGGCGACGGGCAGGACGGTCGTAGAGGCTTTCCCGGACTGCGAGATGGCGTCCTGCTACCGCGATCTCGCCGGGAAAATGCTGGAGGTATGCGGATATGAGCGGGAACGGACGGCCTGAGCCCTGTCTCGCCTACTCCTCTCCAGCCCACGGCGGCTGGGGGATAGTGCGCGTGGGGATGCTGGTTCCGGAGATTCATCAGCTCTTCGTGTGCCCCTCCGCCTGCGGCCGCCACGGAGCGATAGGGGCGATAGTCCACGGTTACAAGGACAGGCTCTCTTATCTTTTCATAGACGAGAGCGACATAGTTTCCGGGGGTTACGAGCAGCTGATAATCGACGGGGCTGACGAACTGCTGCGCTCGATAAAACGCCCCAGAGGGATACTGATCGTCGTCAGCTGCCTGGACGATCTGCTCGGCACAGATCATGAGGTATTCCTCGGCGAACTGCGGCGCAGACACCCGGACGTCAGGTTCGGCCTGGGACACATGAATCCGATCTCGGACGGCGGGAGGCTGCCGCCGGCGGCCGGCATCCAGAAAAGCATATACAGCTTTCTGGAGCCTTCCGCGGGCAGACTGCGCCAGGTCAATATCCTGGGCCAGAACGCGCCCCCCGCGCGCGGCGATCTGCACGAATTTCTGGAGGGCATGGGATATGGGGTCCGGGTCATAGGCGAATGTAAAACCTTCGACGAATACCTCGGACTGTCCTTCAGCGTCCTGGACGTGGTGACGCGCCCCGCGGCGAGGATTGCCGCGGGAGATATGGAAGACCGGCTGGGAATCGGCTGGATATACGCCCCGATCAGTTTCGACGCCGCGGAGATAGAGTCGAATTACCGGGCTATAGCCGAACGTCTGGGCGAGCCGTTCCGTTTTGACTGCGGACCGTGGAAAAAGAGCCTCGCCGAAGCCCTCGAACGGACCAGGGAAGCCGTAGGCGGACGAGAGATAGCCGTGGATGACTCTGCTACGCTCAGGCCCTTTTCGCTCGCGAAGCTGCTGTCCGAAAACGGTTTCCGCGTAGTCAAAGTCTGCGCCGGCGAGTGCCCGAAGTTCGAGGAAGGAGCGCTTTCATGGCTGAGGGAAAAAACGGACGCCGAGTGGGTCGAACATGACAGACACGACGCGCCCCTGCTGCGCGAAGCGAGGCCGGAGATGCTGGCGGTCGGCTTCGAGTGCGCATACCTCTATGGAGTGAGCCTAGTGGCGGATCAGGTCGCCGACGAAGGACAATACGGGTTCGCGGGGATAACGCTGATGCTCGAACGGATGAGAAGAGCCGCCGCCGGCCCCGTCGATCTTCAGGCCGTGATCCGCAGTTACGGGCTCGTGGTGTAGGTGGTCCGGGCGATGAACAAGCTGTGCGTCAAACTTCCCCCGTTCGCGCCGGATTATTCAGGGGCCTGCTCCGCCCTGTTCGAACTGGGCGGGCTCGTGGTGATACACGACGCCTCCGGATGCACCGGCAATTACACGGGCTACGACGAACCTCGGTGGTACGGCTCCAAGAGTTACGTGTACTGTTCGAAACTGCGGGAGATAGACGCGGTGATGGGAGACGACGAAAAACTCGTCAAAAAAATCCTGGACGCGGCCGCGGATCTCGATCCCAGATTCATCGCGGTTTTAGGCAGTCCGGTCCCAATGGTGATAGGCGCCGACATGCAGGGCATAGCCGCGGAGATAGAAAACCGCTCCGGCATACCGGCCTTCGGGTTTTCCACCACCGGGCTGGATTACTACGACAAGGGGGCTTCATCCGCCTTTCTCGCCGCCGCCGGAAAATTCGTCAAACCCGTGCCCGAAAAAAAGTCAGGCTCTATGAACATATTGGGGCTGACGCCGCTCGACTACTCCGCCAACAGGAACGCCTCGGACATGAGGGAATTTTTCGAGTCGAGAGGCTGGGAGGTTCTGTCGGCCTTCGCGATGGGCAGCGGGCTGGATGACATGGAACGCAGCGCGGGCGCTCAGGTCAACCTGGTCGTCGCGTCGAGCGGCCTGCCCCTGGCGAGGTATTTCGAGCGGGAGCACGGGATACCTTTCGTCTGCGGCGCGCCTCTCGGAGAAGCCGGATCGAAAGTTCTGGAGGACGAACTTGCCGGAGCGTCCGGCGCGAAGGAGCGGCTCGGGGGCAGAAAGCCGGCGCCAGGCAGGAGAGTATTGATCGTGCACGATCAGATAATCGCCAACTCGATTCGCGTATCTCTCGAGGCCGATTACGGAGTACAGGGCGCCGCAGCCGCCACGCCTTTTTCTTTTGCGGACGCCATCGCCCGCGAAGGGGATTTGAACCCCTCCTGTGAGAAAGAGATCGCGGGCGCCTTGAGCGGCGGCTTCGACGCGGTAATAGCCGACCCCCTCTTTCGGGACCTCATGCCGGAGGATTCAGGCGCGCGTTTTATCGAACTGCCCCACGCCGCCGTATCGAGCAAACTCTATTGGGACCGCTGTCCCGGGATTATAGGCCCGCGGCTGTGCGAATACCTAGGCTCCGAATATTTTATCTAGCGTAAAGGAAAGGATTGGTGCTCGTGAGAAAGAAATTTTTGTCTTTGAGTATGCTGGTCATCGCTCTTGTGTCGATTTCCGGCGCGGCTTCCGCCAGGACGGTAACGGACCAGGGAGGAAACGTGGTGACGGTGCCCGATAAGGTGGACCGGGTCGTGATAGTGGCGCCCTGGCCGCTGGCTTCGGTTTACTGCCTCTATATGGGCTCGGGGGAGAAACTGGTCGGAGTCCATCCGGCGATAAAGAGCGCCGGTGAATTTTCGCACCTCATGAAGGTGGCGCCGCAGATCGCGGACTGCGAGAGCGATTTTATAAAAGTCGACGACATAAACATCGAGTCGCTCATGAAGCTCGAGCCAGACGTGGTCCTCTACAGTTCCTCCAACGCGGCCAACGCCGAACAGATCAGGAACGCCGGTATCCCGGCCGTCGGTTTCAGCGTGAGCATAGCCAAGTTCAACACCGTGGAGACCGTGAACAGCTGGGTCAAACTTCTGGGCGAGGTATTCGGCGAGGAAGACAGGGCGTCCGGGATCACGGAGTACGGACGGGAGGTCGCCGCCATGATAAAAGAGCGCATCGGGGATATTCCGAAAGAGGATATGCCAAGCGCCCTGATGCTCTACCACTACGACGACACCCAGATCCTGGCGTCCGGCAGCACGTTCTTCGGCCAGTACTGGTGCGACGCGACGGGGATGCGCAGTGTATCCGAAAACATGAAGGGCTCCGGGATAGAGGTAAACATGGAGCAGATATACGAATGGGCGCCCGACATGATCTTCGTAACGAACTTCGTCCCGTACCTGGCGGAGGATTTTTACAGCAACGTGATACCGGGCGAGGACTGGAGCGGAGTGCCGGCGGTGATAAACAGGCAGGTCCACAAGTTCCCGCTCGGCATGTACCGCTGGTTCCCTCCTTCCTCCGACTCGGCCCTGACGCTGCTCTGGCTCGCAAAGAAAGCGCACCCCGATCTTTTCGCCGACATAGACCTGGACGCGGAGATCAAGACATACTACAAGAGGTTTTACAACGTGACCCTGACCGACGAGGAAGTCGCGCGGATTTACAATCCGCCGAGAGAAGCCGCGTCCGGGTCGTTCTAAAAAATCGGGTTTTAAAAAATATCGACAAGATTGGAGTTTGAGTGATGAAAAAGTTTGCAGGAGTTCTTCTAGTTTTCTCGATAATTTCCCTCTGCCTTGCGGGGGCCGCGCCGGCCGCTCCCGCTCAGAAAGCCACCCGCGTCGTAAAAGACCAGATGGGCAACGAGATCGTGATACCCGAGAAGGTCGAGAGGGTCGTCATTTCCTCCGTCTGGCCGCTTGCCTCGGTTTACTGCCTCTATATGGGCTCGACCGAAAAACTGGTGGGGCTCGACCCGGCCATAATAAGCGCCGCGGAGAACTCGGCTTTGGTAAAGGTATTTCCGGACATCGTCAATATCCCCTCCGGATTTGCCAAAAACGGCAATATCAACGCGGAAGAACTGATAAAACTGAAACCAGACGTGGTCCTCTACGCGTCCGGAGGGGCCGAGGACTACGAAGTCTGCACCAGGGCCGGAATCCCCGCTATAGGTTTCAGCCTGAGCATAAAAGGCTACAACGCCATAGACACGATAAACAGCTGGATCGAACTCCTGGGCGAAATAATGCAGCGCGATTTCGACACGACAGAGTTCATGAAATACGCGAAGGGGATCGAGACCATGGTCGCCGACCGCCTCAAGGACGTGCCGGAGGATAAAAAACCCCGAGGAATGGTGCTCCACCTCTACGACGACAGCAGAGTGGGCGTGCCCTCAGGAACAGCCAGCTGGGCGAACTTCTGGATAACGGCCGGGGGAGGCGTCAACGTGGCGGCAAACGCGGGAACGGGCACGGCTTCCGTCTCGATGGAGCAGGTATACGAGTGGAACCCGGAACGAATCTTCATCACTAACTTCAATCCGGGCCAGCCCGACGATCTGTACGGCAACAAGGTGGGAAACTACGACTGGAGCAGCGTGGACGCGGTCAAAAACAAGCGCGTCTACAAAATGCCCCTCGGCATGTACCGCTGGTACGTGTGCAACGCCGACTCCCCTTTGACGCTGCTGTGGATGGCCAAGCAGAACCACCCGGATCTGTTCGCGGACGTCGATCTGGACGGCGAGATAAAATCGTACTACAAACGATTCTACAATCTGGAACTGAGCGACGAGGACCTGTCCCAGATATATAACCCGTCGTCAGCCGCGGCCGCCGGAATATAGGATGAAAGCGCCCTATAATCTGCCGGTCAGGGCGCTGCTCGCGGTACTACCGATATTGACGGCGCTTGTCTGCATCGGCATAGGCAGGTATTCCATGAGCGTAACGGAATCCTTTACGGTCCTGTGGAGCGGAATCACCGGAAAAACCTACGCTGTCTCGCCCCAGGCGTGGAGCGTGGTGTTCAACATAAGACTGCCCAGGATTTTACTCGCGATATTGTGCGGCAGCGGTCTGGCGGTCTCCGGCGCAGCTTTCCAGGCTCTTTTCACGAACCCGCTGGCGACTCCCGACACATTGGGAGTCGCCTCTGGGGCGAGTTTCGGAGCGGCCTTCGGCCTGCTCTTGGGACTGCCCTCGATTTTCGTGCAGATATCCTCCCTCGCATTCGGCCTTGCCGCCGTGTCCCTCAGCTATTCCGTGAGCAGGGTGAGGGGGAAGTCGTCCATAATTATGGTGGTGCTGTCCGGGCTCGTCGTCTCGTCGATGTTCAACGCGTTCGTATCGCTGGTCAAGTACGTGGCCGACCCGGAAAATCAGCTTCCGGCCATCACCTATTGGCTCATGGGAAGCCTGGCCAGCGTCTCCTACCGGGGACTCGCGATAGGCGCTCCCCTGATAATCGCGGGAGTCGCGCTCATCTTCACGCTCAGATGGAAACTCAATATCCTCTCCCTCAACGAAGACGAGGCCAAGTCGATGGGGGTCAACGTAAAGGTGATGCGGGCCGGCGTCATCACGGCGGCGACGCTGGTCACGGGTTCGACCGTGGCGATGTGCGGACAGGTAGGCTGGGTCGGGCTTCTGATCCCCCACATCTGCCGCATGATCTTCGGCGGAAACAATCGGTATCTCGTGCCGGCCAGCATCAGCCTGGGAGCGGTTTTCATGCTCGTCATAGACACCGTGGCGCGGGCGGCGACCTCCGCGGAGGTGCCGGTCTCGATCCTGACGGCGACCATAGGAGCTCCCTTTTTCGTGATACTGCTTCGCAGGACGGGAGGCTCGTGGCTGTGATATTCTCCGTGAAGAAAGCATCGTTCAGTTACAAATACGACGCGTCCGTGCTGAAGGACATCTCATTTTCCGTGGAGTCCGGGCAGGTGCTGGCTGTGCTTGGCCCGAACGGGGCGGGAAAGACGACGCTTTTGAAGTGCATGATGGGGCTTCTTTCCTGGAACTCCGGGACCAGCTTCATAGACGAAACGCCCATATCCCGGATTCACTACCGGGACCTCTGGAAGAAAATCGCCTACGTGCCCCAGGCGAAAAACTCCGTCTTTTCATACTCGACGGAGGAGATGGTCGTGATGGGGCGAAGCGCGCATATAGGCGCGTTCAGGCAGCCTGGGCCTGAGGATTACGAATGCGCAGGGCAGGCTATGGAAGAGGTCGGCATCACGCATCTCAAGGACAAGTCGTGCAGCGAGATGAGCGGAGGAGAACTGCAGATGGTGCTGATAGCGAGAGCCCTGGCGGCTCGCCCCTCCATGCTGGTCCTGGACGAGCCGGAGTCGAACCTGGATTTCAAAAACCAGCTGATAATACTGGAGACGATAGAGTGTCTGGCGCGGGAACGACGCATCTCATGCGTATTCAACACCCACTACCCGGCTCACGCCCTCAAAACGGCGAGCCATGCCCTCATACTGACCAGGGACGGAGAGAGCATCTTCGGACCGGTTCAGGAAGTGGTGAACGAGGAGAACATGCGCAGGGCTTTCGACGTCAACGTTCACATCAACGAAGTGGAGATAGGCAGAAAGAGTTACATCTCGGTGCTGGCGCTGTCGGTGGCGGATTCGGCGTAGACGCCGGGCGCGGGACACGCGGTTTTGGCCGGCTAACTCCAATCCTCGATCCTGACCCCTATGACCTGGGATCTCCCAGGTTCGGCCAGTGTGACGCCGTAGAGGGCGCCGGCCCGCTCCATCGTCAGACGCCTGTGGGTCATGACGAATATCTGCCGTTCGCGGGCCGAGTCTCTGGTGAGGTCCGCGAAACGTCTCAGGTTGACTTCGTCCAAAGCGGCGTCAACCTCGTCCAGGACGGCTATCGGGCAGGAGGCTACCTCCAGGGACGCAAACAGCAGGGCGATGGCCGAGAGGGACTGCTCCCCTCCTGAAAGCTGTGCGATGCTTGCGGGATGCTTGCCCGGCGGACGGGCAACCACGTCGACCCCGCTGTCCCAGAGGGAATCCCCCTCCATCAGTTCGAGTTTCGCGTCCCCTCCGTTGAAAAGCTGCTGAAAGAGGGCGTTGAATTTTTTGTCTATCTCCTCCATCGCTCCGGTGAAGATCACCCGGGCCTGTTCGTCCGCTTCAGCTATCAGGCGCTCCAGCTCCCTGATGCCGTTACCCACGTCGTCCAGCTGTTCTCCCAGGAACGCCAGGCGATCCCGCAGGCTGCGCTCCTCGGACAGCACCCCCATGTCCACGTCGCCCATCATCCTGATGTTCCTGTCGCACTCCCTCATACTGCGCCTCAGTTCGTCCGGGTTGTCGTCCCCGACGGACTCCGGGCCGGGATACGGATACTGTTCCTCCCAGGTCTGGATGATCTCGGAGCATTCCCTGGACAGTTCCGCCTCCCTGAGATCAGCCGCGCTGAGAGCGGCGGAGCCCGACGCCATCGCGGCTCTGGCGGTTTCGAGGCGGGCGGTCCGCTTTTTTCTCCGGTTGTCTATGGCGTCATAACGCTCTTTGAAGCCGGCCATCTCACGGGCGGCGTTCCTCCTGCTTCTGGCGACTTCCGCGTATCTCCGCGCCAAAGAGGCCAGATTGGACCTGTTTGCGAGCACGTCCCGCTCGCAGGAGGAAAATTCCTCGTCGATGTCCGCGATGGATTTCGCCGCCGATTTGATCTCGGCCGCCATGCGCTCCGAGAGGACGAACCCGCTGCGGAGTTTTTCCTCCGCGAGGGCAACCCTGCTTTTGAGGCGCTCTATCTCCTTCATCATCCTGAGGTCGGTCTCCGGCGCGGGCATTTCCCCGCCGTTTTCCGCGTCCAACGCGGCCTTTCTTTCCGTAAGCGCGGCGTAGGCGCGCCCGCACTCTTTCAGGGACGACAGGAGGGATTCGCGTTCGTTTTTCGCCCTCGCCCGTTCGCGGATTATGCTCTCCCTGCGCTCGTCGCAGGCGCTTCTTCCGGCGGCCAGCTCCCTTATCTCCAAAGACACCGCGTCCCGCCTCGCGGCTGCGGCGGCTTCTTCTTCCTCGAGGCGGGAAAAATCAGCGGAAAGAGAATCCACCAGCTTGCGAGCCGCCGCCGTCTCCGCCTCAAGACGCGCTATAGCGCTCATTATCTCCATAGCCTTGCCGGGCTTTTTGGACCGCCCTCCGGAGATCGAACCTCCCGGCTGGAATACGTCGCCCTCCAGGGTCGTGACCGGTCCTCTGAATCCATCTCTGACAAGGGACTGTCCCACTTTGTAGTCCTCGACTATCAGCAGGTCCCCTATCATATGCTCCAGAGCGGGGCGCCAGTGCCCATCCGGTTTTATCAGCTCCATAGCCCACCCGACTATCCCGCTTGCGGGAAGCCGGCGGGAAAAATCTCCGCTCCGCGGCCTGCACCGCTCGAGGGGAAGCAGCGTGGCGCGCCCCATCTGATTTTTTTTGAGCAGCTCTATACATACCCCGACTTCGTCCATAGTATCGGCCAGTATCCAGAACTGCCGTCCCCCCAGCGAGGCCTCCATAGCCACGGCAAATTCCTGGGGACATTCGAAGGAATCTATGACCACCCTCAGATTGGCTTTGATCCTGCCGAGTCTGGCGGCGGACATGACGTGCTGCACAGGCTGCGGGTACACTTCGGCCGCCGCGTGCTCCTGGAGCTCCGACAGCCGTCCGGAGAGTTTCGAATATTCGCGCCTGTTACGCTGAAGGTCGCTGGACGTTCCCTGCAGCTTCGCGTAGACGTCCCTGTAGCGCGAGGCGGCATGTTCCTGCTCGTCCAGAAGTTCACCGTGCCGGGCTTCCAACCTGTCCAATTCCCGTTTTATCTCCTTCAGGGGATCGGGGCCGGGCGGCGCGGCCTCGCGTCCGGATGAACGCAGAGAGGCGCCGATCGAGGCGATGCGTCCTCTGAGGGCCGACATCTCCCCCCCTATCTCGCCCCTCTCGCGGTTCATCCTCTCCAGCCTCTCCCGGGCCTCCCTGGTGCGTTCCTCGTACTGCCTGTATAACTCCGATGCTTCCGCCAGAGATTTTCTGCCCGAGGCGAGCTCGTCTTTCCGCGCTTTTTCCGAGGCGGCGTGCTTCTCGCCCTCCGTCTTCAGTTCCGCCAGTCTGCCTTCCAGCTCCACCCGCTCTTCTTTTATCTGAGCGGCCCTCCTGGCGGCCGAGGTGAGCGCCGCGCCGTATCCGTAGGCCGTTTTCGTGAAACCGGCCAAGGTGTTCTTCGCCGCGTCGGACTCGCGAATCTGCAGCTGTCTTGAGTTCGACAGCTCTGTTATCTCCTCGTCTATTCGGCGCAGGCTTCTCTCCCATCCGGAGATCCACATCCTCCTCAGGCGGGACGCGTCCCCGATCCTGCGCTTTTCCTCCTTCAGGGCAGCCAGAGCCCTCTCGCCGGCCGCCCTGCGCACCCAGTAATAAATCTTCCTGTATTCCTCGAGCGCGTCGAGCATTTCTCTGGCGGCCCTGGCCCGCGTCACTTCCGGAGCTATCTCGTCGTACCGCGCCTTCAGTTCGGCGGAAAACGTCCTGAGCCTCATATATTCCTCCCGGGCCTGTCCCAGGCGTCCGGAGGCGTCCTCCCTCCGTTTCCTGTACGCGTCTATGCCGAAAAGGGATTCCAGGAGGGCGCGTCTGGCCTGCGGGCGCTGCTGGATTACCTCCGCCACCTCGCCCTGTCCGATGAACGCGAACTTGTCCCCTCCGAGCTGCCATTCGCGCTTCGTCTCGTCCAGTTCGGCCAGGGTGACGCGGACGCCGTCCACCGTCACCGCCGCGCCGGCCTCGGCGGAGACGCGGCGGCGGATGGTGCAGACCTTCGTCCCCTCCCTGAGCTGGACTGAAACCGACGCCTCGACGCCACGCTCGCGGGACGCGGACCCGTGAAATATGAGCCCGTCCTGTTTCGCGATGCGCAGTTTGGACGAATGAGAATCCCCCAGCACCCATCTGAGCGAGTCGAGTATGTTGCTCTTGCCGCTGCCGTTGGGACCGACTATGGCGGTCATACCCGGTTCGAGGGGAAGTTCGTGGGAACCTCCGAAACTTTTGAAATCTTTAAGCTGAAGTCGTGCTATGTACAACGACAGCGGCCTCCCGCCGTTCCATTACCTCCACCCTGTGGACCACTCTCGACAGAGTTCCCTGAAAATCTATCTTGAACTTGTCCCAGGCGTAGTCGGAGTATTCCGCCAGGTAAAATCTGCGCTCGAACTCCTCCTCCCACATGGACAGGTACGTCTCCGCTATGTATCTGGCGATGGCCGGATGCAGCTCCACTATAAAAGCCTCCGCGCTGGACCCCAGAACCGCCCGGCGGAGGAAACGCTTGACCTTCATGGCGACGGTTTCCTCTTTGTCGACCCAGCCGAGCCCTCCGCAGAAGGGACAGCTCCGGCTCATTATGGAGCGCATGTCGAGCCTGGCGCGCTTGCGCGTTATCTCCACGAGCCCCAGTTCCGTCACCCCGTACACCCTGGCCTTGCACCTGTCCGTCCTGAAAAGCTCCTGGAGCGACTCTACGAGTTTGTTCCTGTCCTCGGGGCTCTCCATGTCTATGAAGTCGACGACCACTATGCCCCCTATGGCCCTCAGCCTCAGCTGGCGGGCTATCTCCTCGGCGGCCTCGAAATTGGTGTGATAAACCGTGTCCTGAAGGTCCTTCGAGCCGATGTATTTCCCGGTGTTCACGTCGATCACCGTGAGAGCCTCGGTCTGATCTATCACGAGATAGGCCCCGCTCTCTAGCCAGACTTTGCGGTCGTGCAGCTCCTCGATGGCCCGCTCTATCCCGTAGACCTCGAAAACCGGCATGCTGCCTTTGTAGAGCGACGTCTCCGGCCGCGCGTCCGGCGCGAAACGTTCGATGAAGGCAGATATGTTCTCGTACTCGTCCCTCGAATCGACGACTATCTCCCCTATGCTGCCGGTGAGTTCGTCCCGCAGTATCCTCTCGACCAGTCCTATGTCCCGATGGAGAAGACAGGGAGCGGTGTTCTTCCTGGCCTTGCGTTCGACCTCCCGCCACTCGTCCATCAGCTCCGAAACGTCGCGGGCCAGGCTCTCCTCGTCGCAGTGTTCGGCCATTGTGCGGACTATGATCCCGCAGCCGTCCGGCCTCAGCCTGCGGGCCAGGGCCCTCAGCCTCGCCCGTTCGTCGTCGTCCTCTATCCTCTTTGAAACCCCCACGTCCCTGCTGGACGGCACCAGCACCAGATATCTCCCGGCCAGTGAGACCCTCGGGGATACCCTGGCGCCCTTGCCGCGGTTCGGGGTCTTGAGCACCTGCACCAGCATTTCCTCCCCGGGCTTCATAGTGCCGCCGGAGACGTCGTTCAGGTACAGAAAACCGTTGCGGCCGTCTCCCAGGCTGAGGAAAGCGGCGTTCATGCCGGGGAGCACGCTGTCGACCCTGGCCTTGTATATCTCCCCCGCCCTCTGGCGCTCAAGCATACGCTCTATGTAAAGGTTGTCGAGCCTGCCTCTTTTGTCGAGGATGGCGATCCTCATCTCCTCGGGGTCTATCACGTTCACCACGAGTTTCATTTCCCTGTTCCCGCCGTTCGAATTATTGTTATTATTATTGTTATTCACGTCATTCCTCCGTCAGCGGCGCTGTCCGCCGAGCGCACGCGTCCCACCGGCCCACGGCCGTCCGGACAAAAGACAGATCCCTCCACCCCGATACAGTGCCGGACGACACGAGGGCTTTTACCATACGGGACGCCCCGGACCTCTCCAGGTCAGTCACGCTGATCGACGCGCGCCGTTCGTCCGCGCCTATGGAGAGGAGCGTTCCAAGCCCCGAGAACTCACCGTCCAGGACGCGTCTTATGTCCTCGGCGGACGCCCCGTTCAACGGTTCGATTATATACGAAGCCGCGGTGCACAGCTTCGTGAGCGGCGCGCCGTCCGCCTCTTTCGCGGACAGGATGCGAAACCCATCGGGCATCGATTCCTTCCACGATTTAAAAAATACCTCGTCCCACCGGACAAACCAGAACTCGGCCGGTTCGCCCAGGCCGGAGACCCCGACCGGAAGGGGCGGTCCGAGGACCGTCTTTGGATGAGGCGAAAAACCCTGCGTATACTCCATCGGTATGCCGGCCCTCCTTGCCGCTCTGGTGAACAGGATCGGAAGGTCCACGTGGGGAGTGAATACCGCCCTGCCCAGTTTGGAGAACGAAATACGGATGCGGGGCACGGCTCAGACCGCCGCTGCGTGTGACGCGCACGCAGCCGACCGCGACTGCCAGCCGCAGGCATTGCAGGGACCGTTCGAGCAGTCGGAGGTCGTCCCGCAGACGAAAGCCCTCTCCCGCTCGGACCTCATATACTCCTTCGAAACTCCTGAGTCTATCATATCCCACGGCAGAGCCTCGTCCGGACTCCGTCCGCCGGTATATCTGACCGTGTCGACGCCCATGTCCTCAAAGACGCCGTTCCACCGTCCGATGTCGAAGCACTCGGTCCATCCGTCGAACCTGGCGCCCCTCCGCCACGCCTCCTGTATGACTCTTCCAAGCGCACTGTCCCCACGCGAAAATACCCCTTCGAGAAACGTCTGCTCCGGTTCGTGATACGAGAGCGATATCTTCCTGCTGCGGACCTTTCCCTTTACATATCGGCCCTTTTCGCGCAGCTCGTCCGCGGATGCCTGGGGCTCCCACTGGAAGGGAGTGTGGGCCTTGGGTACGAAACCGGCGACGGAGACGGAGACCTCGCCCCTCCTCTTGCTGACCCGGGCGTAATGGACCGCCCTGTCCGCTATGTCGATTATCCCGTCGAGATCGGACCGAGTTTCCGTGGGAAGCCCCATCATGAAGTAGAGTTTGACCCGTTCCCAGCCGTATTTGAAGGCGGCCTCCAGCGCCGAATCGACGTCGCCGTCCGACAGCCCCTTGTTTATGACGCTCCTCAGCCGCTCGCTGCCGGCCTCCGGGGCAAACGTCAGACCGCCGCGCCGCATACCCTCCAAGCCGGCGGCCAGTTCCACGGAGAAGGAATCCATCCGTAGGCTCGGCAGGCTGAGTTTGATATTGTCCCGTTCAAGCGCCCCCGACATGGACGAGAGGAGTTCCGCAAGCCCACCCCAGTCGCATGTGGCTAAAGACAGTATTCCCAATTCCTCCCAGCCGGTGCGCCGCAGCAGTTCCCGCGCCTGTTCGGCCACTGACGCGGCGCTTCTTTCCCGGCGGGGACGCCCGGTCATGCCCGCCTGGCAGAAGCGGCATCCCCTGGTGCATCCCCTGAACACCTGAACGGCCGCCCTGTCGTGCACGATGCTGCAGTTCGGGACTATCATGGTGCGGTGCAAAAAACCCGCGTCCAGTTCCTCCGTCACGACGGACCGCACCGGAGTCTGGGATATCCCCGGCGCGTAAACCCCTGGGATGCGGGACATTGCGGCGAGCTTTTCGCTCCTGAGATCTCCCTTCATCCCGTGCAGGACGCTCAGGACCTCCGGCAGGATTTCCTCGCCGTCACCGACGCAGAATATGTCGAAGAAAATTTCGTAGGGCGCCGGCGCATAGGCGCCGCCTCCGCCTCCAATTACTATCGGATCGCCCTCGTCCCGGTCCGCGCTCAAAATCGGTATGCCGCCGAGGTCCAGCATGGTGAGTATGTTGGTGGCGCAAAGTTCGTACTGGAGGGTGAAGCCCACCGCGTCGAAATCCCGAAGGATCCTGCCGCTCTCCAGAGCTCCCAGCGAAACCCCCGCCTCCCTCATGGCCGACTCCATATCCGGCCAGGGGCAGTAGGCCCGTTCCGCGTCGGCGTAGTCCAGGGTCTTTATCAGCGAGTAGAGTATCTGGTAGCCGAGATAGCTCATCCCCACCTCGTACACGTCGGGGAACGCCAGGCAGATGCGGGCCGTATCACCGCCCTCCTTAGCGTATGCCCCCCATTCCCCTCCCGAATATCTCGCCGGGCGTTTGACCGAGGCCAAAAGCGGCGTCAGGGGGTCGTCAGTTCTTTCGAGGATCATCAGATTAAACTCCTTGTAAAACTCAAAATTTTTATCGCTGCATCTGCGAGAATTTTTCCTTCACAGGCGAGATCGCCACGCTTTGAACCAGGGCCAGGGCGAACGCCACCATCAGGAGAGAACTGCCCCCATAGCTGAAAAGGGGCAGCGGAAGCCCCGTGACCGGAGCCAGCCCCATGCTCATGGCTACGCTCTCCATCACCTGGAACCAGAGCCAGGCGACCACCCCGATGCAGAGCAGTTTCGCCCTGGTGTCCTTCGTCCGGAACGCCCCCCGCGATATCCTCCAGAAAAGA